>DATNLP010000498.1:0-3636 GCA_035602795.1 Acidimicrobiales bacterium
CACCGCACGCGCGACCAGCGTCGCCGCGGGCGACTTCGTCGCCGTGCCCCGGCTGAACGGCACGCGGACGGGCGACACGCTGGCCCCCAAGGGCCAGCCGGTCACGGTGCCGCCTCCGCAGCTGCCCGCCCCGGCGCTGCAGGTCGCGGTGAAGCCGGCGACGCGGGCCGACGACGACAAGCTGATGTCGGCCCTCCAGCGGCTGTGTGACGAGGACCCCTCGCTCACGGTGACCCGCGACGACGAGACGCACCAGACCATCCTCGGCGTGAGCGGCGAGGTGCACCTGGCGGTCACCCTGGAGCGGCTCGACCGCAAGTGCAACGTGCACGTGGAGCGCGAGGACCTGCGCATCCCCTACCGCGAGACCATCACCCGTCCGGCGCAGGCGGAGGGCAAGCACAAGAAGCAGTCCGGTGGCCACGGGCAATTCGGCGTCTGTCACCTCCGCCTCGAGCCACTGCCCCGGGGCGAGGGCTTCGCCTTCCGCGACGAGGTCGTGGGCGGGGCCATCCCCCGCCAGTACATCCCCGCGGTCGAGAAGGGCGTCATCGAGACGTTCTCCGGCGGCGGCTTGTACGGCTACCCCGTGGTCGACGTCGTCGTGACCGTGGACGACGGCAAGGCGCACTCGGTGGACTCCAACGAGGTGAGCTTCAAAATGGCGGCCGCGCTGGCCATCCGGACCGCCATGGCCGAGGCCGGACCCGTCGTCCTCGAGCCCATCTCACGCCTGGAGGTCACCATCCCCGACGAGTGCCAGGGCGACGTCTTGGGCGACCTCAGCTCGCGCCGGGCCCGCATCGTCGGCACCGACACCGCCGCCGTCGCGGGATACCAGACCATCACGGCCACGGCGCCCACGGCCGAGCTCACCCGCTACGCCGTCGACCTGCGCGCCCTCACCGGGGGGCGGGGTTCGTTCAGCGTGACCTACGACCACTACGACCCCGTGCCCGAGCACCTGATGGCGTCGATCCCCAAGCTCGAGAGCTAGGCCGCGTGGGCGGGCACGACCCGCTCGCCAGACACGTCTTTCATCCCTTCCGTCACAAAGACTCAGAGGAGTCCGCGTGCCAGGACGGTTAGGACGAGGAGATCGTGACCTTCAGCATGCGATGGGTGACGTCGGGAGGGACTCCTGAGGCGCTTCCTTGCGCATTGATCTTCTCGACAACGCTCATCCCCGAGGTGACTTGGCCGAACAGGGAGTACGTGTTCGACAGCGATTCGCCCTCGGCGCCGGCGACGATGAACCACTGGCTGCCGCCGGTATTCGGTTGGCCGGTGTTGGCCATGGCCACGGATCCGAGCGGGTATTGGTCGGCCGCGTTCGATGCCTTCGCGGGCAGCTCGTCGGGGATGGCGTACCCGGGGCCGCCGCTCCCCGTCCCCGTCGGGTCCCCCGTCTGATCCACGAACGTCGGGATGACCCGAAGGAAGGTCACGCAGTCGAAGAAATGCTGCTGGGCCAGGAAGACGAAGTTGTTGACCGTTTGGGGAGCATCCTTCGCATCAAGCGCAATGACGAATGTACCCACATCGGTCTTCACCGTGGCGGTATAGGTCTTGGTCGGATCGATGGTCATGGCCGGTGCGCTGGTCCACTTCGACTTCTTGAGCTCGGTGGCGGGATTCTTCGGACAGCCGGCAGCCACCGAAGTCGCGTTTGCTGTGGCCTGCGCCTTCTTATCGGCCGCCGATCCGCCGGTCCCCGAGGACACCGTTACGTTCGTGAACCGCGCGCTCTGTTGTGTTGCTGCGGTCGCCAGCTCCTGCTTGTCCTGCGCGGTGAGCGGAACTGGGGTCCCCGCGGTGGTACTCGTCGTCGAGCTCGAGGGCGGGCTCGTGGACAGGCCGGTCAGTTCGAATCCGGAGCCGCGCCGCCAGGCGATGAGGTAACTCGAGTCCGACCCCACTCGCTCGACGGCGGTCGATCCGAGACTCTTCGGAGGGGTCAGACCCGCTTGCGCCTTGCCGTTGGACGCCACACTTTTCAAGAGCTTGATGGCATCTGCCGTTGATGAGCAGTAGAGCACCTCGGACACCAACTCGAGAGTTCCGGACGCGTTGGCGAATTCCTCTTGGGCACCATAGGGGCACCCCGTGACGCCGGTGGTCGTCGAGGTGGTGGGAGCGTTGACGACTTTTGTGAATCCCGCCGCGCCGGCTGCCGATACGGGAACGAGCACCGTGGTCGATGGCTTGGACGCCGCGTACGTGTCCGCGGCAGCGGCCGCCACGGCGACGAGCGCAACGAGGGCGCCCACGGTTGCACCAATGCTTGCCATGACGACGAGCTTCAGGGTCAACTTTCTCACGAACGCACGTCTTTCTAAACGGGGAGGAGACCATCCAGGCCCGGTCGGGCTGGAGGCGACTCAATTCCGGCGCCGGATGGCTTCGCTTGGGCAAGTTAGCTGAACTACGACGTCTTGGTGCCGCGACGGAGGCGTTCGTGTGGTCAACGCCTGGGACGGCGATGAGGCGTCCGTCTTCCTGACCAGGAACGATCGATGGTGATCTGGAAGAGCGAGCCGATGCGAGTTCTCATGCCTTTCTTACGGTGAAGCGCGGTTCCGGAGGTGGGCGACTATCCCCGTGGTGCCGGTCTGCCCTGCTTCATCACGGCGACGTAAAGGCGACCAAGTTGATCGAGCAGCATTTGTTCTTGGGACGGACCGATCGGCAAACAACGACGATTCGCCAGGACATTCCCTCGGTCTCGACGGCACATCCCGACCAGTGGACCGTCCATGGCAATGCAGAGGTCACCGTTGCTCTTCCGCGGCGATGAAGTCGGCTGCTCGTCTGCCTGTCCAGCGCTGGTCCTGGACGATGTGAAGGTCAACGGTCGCCCGTCGTCCGAATGGAGACCAGATCCACCCTTGGCCCATGAAAGATGTCAGGCGCTCCCCTCATGAGCGCCGTCCGGAGTTCGCCTGAGCGACCGGACCTACAAGCCCTTTGTGCCGCCGGTGGCACCCACTCCCGGCAGCGAGGGGCAGCGGCCGATCCGAACGGCTACCTCCCGGACATACTCCTGGTGAGGCAAGAACCCGCGGTTGGGTGTCACCATGACCCTGAGGCTCCAGCCGAGGGTCTGCGGCTGCCGGTAGGAATATATTCGGGACGCCATGTTGTCTGGAGGTCAGGATGCGTGCATTCGCTGTCCGTAGTTTCGGTGAGCCCGCGTCGGTGTACGACCTGCCCGCTCCGACCGCCGATGCCGAGGTGCTCATTCGGGTGCGGTTCGCCGGAGTCAACCCGCTGGACAGCAATCTCCTGGGACGGCTGACTGCGGCCTCGTCGTATCCGTTCGTCGTGGGCATTGACTTCGCCGGCGTGGCCGAACGCGTCCCGGCCGGGGCACATGGACTACAGGCCGGTGACCGTGTCTTCGGCATGGCGCGGACGCACGGTTCCTATGCCGAGTACACCTCGGTCTCCCCGGCGGCCGCGATGGAGCCGTTGGCCCGTATCCCCGACGGCGTGGCCGACGACCAGGCCGCTGCGCTGCCCATCCCGGCGGTCACGGCGCTGCGGACGGTTGAGTTGCTCGAGGTCACCGCAGGCCAGCACGTCGTGGTGATGGGCGCGACCGGCGGGGTCGGCGGCTACGCGGTGCAGATGGCC
>DATNLP010000202.1:0-8270 GCA_035602795.1 Acidimicrobiales bacterium
CCCGAGCCCGAGCCCGAGCGTGAGCCCGAGCCGACACCCAGCATCAGGCCGCGCCACGCGGTGCCAGGGCGCAGCGATGCGCCGGAACCTGCATCTGCATTCGAAGCAATCGAGGTCGGGGCCGAGGTCGGGGCCAGGGCCGGGGCTGCGGGCGCCGAATTGCCCGTGGTGGTGCTCGAAGCCGCCGGCGTGCACGTGCACTTCGGCGGCGTGGTGGCCCTGGCTGGACCGGATATCTGCGTGAGAGCCCGCGAGACGGTGGGCCTCATCGGGACCAATGGTGCGGGAAAGACCACGCTCATGAACGTCATTTCGGGCGTGCTGCAACCGGACCGAGGATCGGTGAAGGTCTTCGGTGAAGAGGTGGCTGACCTGGCTCCCGACTTTCGGGCCGCCTTCGGAGTGGCCCGCAGCTTTCAGGACGCCACGCTGTTCCCCGGACTGACCGTCACCGAGACCATTCAGGTGGCGCTCGGCCGCCGCAACCGGGTCGGGATGGTGTCCGCCATGGTCGCCGCACCCTGGGTGCGCGTCACCGAGCGACAGGTGCTCCGAGAAGCCCGGCAGATTGCGAAACGGTTCGGTCTCATGCCCTGGGCCGATGTGCAGACCTCGCAGCTCTCCACCGGGACCCGCCGCATTTGTGACCTGGCGGCCCAGGTGGCCACCCGGCCGAAGCTGTTGCTCCTCGACGAGCCCACTGCGGGCGTCGCCCAGCGCGAGGCCGAGGCCTTCGGGCCTCTCGTGGCGGAGATCCGCGACGAGCTGGACTGCGCCATCTTGATCGTCGAGCACGACATGCCGTTGCTCATGGGGCTCTGTGACCGCATGTACGCGATGGAGGCGGGGGCGGTCATCGCAGAAGGCACACCGGACGAGATCCGCCAAAACCCGCGTGTGGTGGCGAGTTATCTGGGCACTGACGACGTGGCCATTTCCCGCTCCGGTGGAGTCGACAACGTGGGCGCGACCGTAGGCGGAGGGTCCTGACGATGCCGGTATCGCACCCGAAAAACAAAGGGTGGTGGAGGAAGCACTGATGACGCCGTTCCAAGCTTTCCGCCGTTGGTTCCGCCGAGCAACGGTGGCCCAGAAGGTGAGCTCCGTCGCCGCCGCGGCCTTGACGTTGTCCGCCCTGATGTGGGCGGTGTTCCCTGCCGCCCCACAGTCAACCCTCGGCGTCGGCCTCGGCACGACCGCTCCTGTTGGTGGGTCAGTCGCAAGTGCGAGCGGCGCAACCGCCAGCGCCACATCCACCACCACGGCGACCACCGGCACCGCCGCCACCGTCCCGGGCGCCGCTGCCCCCAGCGCCACCGCCGCCGGCGGGAGCGCGCCCAGCTCGGCGGGCGTGACGGCGAACAAGTCTTCAACGGCGACCACGAGTGCGCCTTCGTGTGTGTCACCTCCGGGCAGCGCACCCGGCGTGACGGCCACGCAGATCAACATCGCGGTGCTCCTCGTGAACATCGCCGGAGCGGCCGCCAACAGCACGTTCGGCATACCACCGCCGGCGACGCAACAAGCCGGCTTTCAAGCCGTGATCAACAACATCAACGCCACCGGCGGCGTCGCGTGCAGGAAGCTGGTGCCCCAGTACTACACCGAGGACCCAATCGATCAGACCGGGCTTCAACAGGCGTGCCTCACCATTTCGCAGTCCAACGTCTTCGCGGTGGTGGACCCCGGCGCCTACGCCAACTACGCAGCCGGCATCGACTGCTACGCGCAGAACCACCTGCCCTATTTCGAGGGGTACCAGCTCGATGGCTCCCAGATCCAGCACGACTACCCATTCCTCTTCAGCGTGGGCAATCTCACCGTCACGTACGAAGATTCCGTCTTCGCCTTGCAGAAGCTTGGTTTCTTCAGTGCGTCGGATGGGTTCCAGAAACTCGGGCTGATCTACCGCGATTGCTTCCCCGATCTCGTGAGCGACGAGCTGGCCTGGCTGAACCAGGCCGGAGTCCCGTCGTCGGACATCTCGAGCTACGACATGGGCTGTCCCTCGGCGTTTGCCAGCCCGAGCGACCTGGAGAACGCCATCATCCAGTTCAAGGAGGCCGGTGTCACCAACATGACCGAGGTCGACGAGCTCGGTGACATGGCCAACTTCACGACGATCGCCCAGTCGCAAGGATTCAGTCCCAAGTGGGGTCTGGCTGACGACGGGTTGTTCGAGATCAACGGCGGTTCGCAGGCGCCGAACCCCCAGGAACTCAACGGCGCAATCGGCATCGCCGCAAGTCGCGACGGAGAGAACAACACCGCTTCGCTTTCCTCCAATCCGACCGCCGGGACCCAGAAATGCAACGCCATCCTGCAGACCGCCAGCCTTTCGGTCTACGGCGCGGCCGCGGTCGGCAATGCCTGCGATCAGCTGTGGATGCTGCAGGAGGCGGTGGACAACGCCCCCGAACTCTCCCAGGAGGCGCTGGCGGCCGGTTTGCAGAAGGCGGGATCCATCGACTTCTCGTTTCCGCAGGGCCCGAGCAACTTCACTGCCACCGGGACGACCTATGGCGGCGAGTACTGGCGGGAGGACCAGTACACGACGGCCGGCGGCTGCGACTGCTGGCAGGTCGTCAACCCGAATTGGACCCCGAGCTACTGATGACCATGTTCGATGAGACGGCTCGCGTCGACCTCGGCGTGGACCGCGACCGCCCGGAGGCGGGGGAGGTGTTGCTCAGCGTCGAAGACGTCGACTTCTCCTACGACAGCCTCCAGATTCTCTTCGGCATCTCAATGGACGTGCTCCAGGGCGAATCGCTGGCCGTGTTGGGGACCAACGGGGCGGGCAAGTCCACCCTGTTGCGGGTCATCGCCGGCCTGGAGCGGCCCAGCCGCGGCTCCATCGTCTTCGGGGGGAGAGACATCGCCGGGGTCCCCGCCGAGATCCTCAGCAAACAGGGACTCGTGCTGATCCCCGGCGGGCGGGCCATCTTCACCGACATGACGGTGGAGGAGAACCTGGAGATCCAAGGCCTTGCCCTGCGTCGACAAAGGCAGGTGTACCTGGAACGAAAAGAGCAGGCCCTGGCCACCTTCCCGGCGTTGGCCCGGTCGTTGAGAAGACCGGCCGGGCGCCTGTCCGGAGGAGAGCAGCAACAGCTGGCTGTGGCCAAGGCCCTGCTGCTCGAGCCCCGGCTCCTCTGTGTCGACGAGCTGTCGCTCGGGCTTGCTCCGGTGATCGTGGGGGAGCTGTTGGACATCGTGCTGCGGCTCAACGAGAGCGGCATCACGACCGTCGTGGTGGAGCAGAGCCTCAACATCGCGGCGAAGCTCTGCGAGCGGGCGGTCTTCATCGAGAAGGGCGAGATCCGCTTCGAGGGCCGCACGGCAGAGCTCTTGGAACGCAATGACATCGCCCGGGCGGTCTTCTTCGGAGACGGCAACCGGTGAGGCCGAGGCGAAGGCGGAGTCGGAGGCTTCTGGCAGCGTCCCTGCTACTGGCCACCGTGTTGGCGACTTTCGCCATGGTGGCAGGGCGGGGAGCGATGCCGGCGGGAGCGATGGCGCCGGACCAGCAAGGTTGGTGGACTTCCCTCGACGCGGGTTCGGTGCCCGAAGTGGGATCCCTCCCGTCGCCGACACCTCCCGACGTGCCTGCCCAGGGTCTGCTCGTCGAAGGTCCGTCCAGCTCTCCCGTCGCGTATGCCGCACTGGTGTACTACCTCCCCGTCGGCTCGACGGCGAGCACGCTCACGTTGACCATTGCCGCCAACTCGGCCTCGACGCCGGGCACCACGCTCGAGTTGTGCCCACTGGTCAATCCGGTTCTGAACCCGGAGCAGGGAGGTCCGACCTCGGACGCGCCGGCCTACGACTGCACGAAGAACCTCTCGGCCGGGCCGGACTCAGCGGGCAGTGGCTACCAGTTCCAGGTGTCGTCATTCGTCTCGGATGGATCCCTCGCCGTGGTGATCCTCCCGACCGGGTTGACGGATCGAGTGGTGTTCGATCAGCCTGACGCCAACTCCCTGGCTGTGCAGTCACCCCCCGCCGGCGCGCCGTCCCAGACGCAGAGTCCTTCGCCCGGGGTCACGCCCAACCCGACGTCCGGGACACCGATACCCGAGGCCACGGCGATCCCGACCCTCGGGATATCGGACTTCGGTGCCACGCCGAATCCCGCACCCGGAGCCGGAGCCCCGGCTTCCACCGGCAGCGCCCCACCGGCCGCCGCCGCGCCCGCCCAGGCCTCGCCAGAGTCCTATGCCGCCGTCCCGGCGCTCAGAACGCTCGAGGGCGACAACGCATCCCCACTGATCGTGGCGCTCGTCGTTGCCGGGCTGTCGGGTGGCGGCGCCCTGTGGTTGATCACGGGGCGGCGACGGCCGGGCGAGGGTGAGGGCGAGGGTGAGGGCGAAGCAGATATACGACTTGATTTGCCTCAGCTGGTGTGAGGCGACACACCCGCAGAGAAGGTCATTGGTGGGTGAGGGGGCGTACCCAAAGGTGGTTCATATGAATGTGCGGTTGTTGGTGTGTGCCGTAGTGATCGCGATCATGTCCCCGGCCCTGTTGGTGCCGGGCGCGTCTGCGCAGGTGCCCTCATCGCCGTCGCCGTCGCCGGTCTCGGCCGTCGTCTGCGACCAACCACCGGGAGATCCCGCTCCTGGCACGGCGGCGTGGGAGGAACGCGACCTCAACAATCTCGAATGCGCCACCCAACGCCAGCAGGACGAGCTGTCCAACCCGTCGTTCCTTCGCACGTGGGCGATCGAGAACGGCGAGCAGGACCCCGGCACTGCGACCTCCGGGATCCTCGGCCAACTCGAGACTGAGCGGCCGACCGGCGCCGCCGGGGACGTCCCCGCCACCAAGATCGGTGACCCGTTCCGCGACCCGACGCTCTGGCAGCAGGCAGGGCGAGGTCGGCAGACGCTGGTCACCATGAACTCGACCACCGGTGCGCACCTGACGGCCCGCCTCTACTGGCCCAACGGTCCCGGCCCCTTCCCCGGCGTCGTCATGATCCCGGGCCTCCAGGCCTACAACGAGATCTACGAGTGGTTGGGCGAAGGTTTGGCCGAGTCGGGGTACATGGTGCTCATCCCCGACCCGCAAGGCCAGGGCGCCTCCGATGACCTGCCGCACAACCCAGACGGTTCGATCGACTGCTCGCGCACCGGATGTCCCAACTTCCCGACCAACGACGTCCCCGAGGTGCAGAGCGCGCTGGACTTCCTGGTGTCCACGCCGACGGACCAGGATCTGGACGGAGACGGCGGGAACTCAAACGCGCCCAACGCCGAGGGCACCTTGCTCTACAACCCGGAATGGCACTTACTCGACCCCTCCGAGATCGGGGTGGCCGGCCATTCGCTGGGGGCGATTGCCGTCACCAGTGCCGGGCAGGAGGACGTCGCCGGGACCGGCGACGGATCGGGCAAGATCACCTACCCGGTCAAGGCGATCGTCTCGATGGACAACCTCAACGGGAGTATCGACCTGGCCAAGGGAGCGAAGATCCACGTACCGGCGCTCTACTTCGACGTCGATTACGCGTTTCCGAGCCTCCTCGAGCCCCAGAATCCCGAGAGCCCGCCCAACCCCGACGAGTTCATGGAGAACGACTCCTTCGCCCAGACCAAGGCGGCGGGTGTCGACACCATGGTCGTGGTGCCGAGGGCGAGCACCCACTACGAGTTCGACTATCTGCCGTTCCCGGCCTCGCTGCAAGCAAGCCGGTACGGAGAGAGGGTCGCCTTCTATTACATCCTCGCCTGGTACGACAAGTACCTCGACCACGACATCGTGCGTGACGGCCACACAGGGACCCAGCGCCTCACGGCCGAGTATTTCGACGGCTCCGCCGACGCCAGCTCGATAGGAGCCGGCACCTTCGACGCAGCAGCCGCTGCCGCGGATCCGACCAACCCGGCGGCCGGCAACGTTCCCTACGAGATCGCCGGCAAGTGCGTCTCGAACCTCCTGTCCTTCTATTACCAGTCGGGGTACTGGCTCGACGGCGGCAAGCTCCAGAGCCCCCTCATGGAGAATCCTCTGGGTTGCCCCTCATCGTGAGAAATCGGTGTTGGGCTCGGCTGGCGCCGGAATCCGCCCAGGGTCACGTTGGTCCCTATCGCTGCTGGTAACGGCCCGAGTAGGTCCATCCTGGAGGTTCGGGTGAGGCGGCGCCAAGGGCTGCGCCAAGGGCTGCGCCAAAGGCCGGTGGGGCTCGAACCAGGTGGGAGAACCGCGGGCGACACCAGCGCATGCGCCCTGCTGCCCTAAGAAGCCCCCCCGGACACGTATCCTGGATGGATGGTGGCCCTCACCCGGGTGAATCCCACTGACGTTTCGCCTCTGGCGGCGGCGCAGGAGCAGGATCGAGCGTTGGGTGAGCTGTTGGCGCCCCTGCTGTCCGAGTTCGCCCGGCACCGGCCCGACGACGACACGGCCACGATCGTCGAGGCGGGGCGGGTGGCCCAGCGGGCCCACGAGGGCCAGTTCCGGCGATCCGGCGAGCCCTACATCACGCACCCGGTGGCGGTGGCCACCATCGTGGCCGAGCTGGGTCTGGACGCCCAGACGGTGGCGGCCGCCCTGCTGCACGACGCGGTCGAGGACACCGGGCTGACGCTCGAGTCGATCCGGTCGGACTTCGGCGACGGGGTGGCCCGGGTGGTCGACGGCGTGACCAAGCTTGACCGGCTGCAGTTCAACTCCAAGGAGGCGCAGCAGGCGGCGACCATCCGCAAGATGCTCGTCGCCATGGCGGACGACTGGCGGGTGCTGCTGATCAAGCTGGCCGACCGGCTGCACAACATGCGGACGCTGGCCGTGATGCCCGAGTGGAAGCAGCGTCGCACGGCGCAGGAGACCTTCGACGTGTACGCGCCGCTGGCGCACCGGCTCGGCGTGCAGCAGGTGCGCTGGCAGCTGGAGGACCTGGCCTTCGCCACGCTGCACCCGAAGCGCTATGCGGAGATCGAGCAGATGGTGGCGGCCCGGGCGCCGCAACGTGAGGAGTATCTCGAGCGCGTGCTGGTGCACGTGCGGGCCCGTCTGGACGACATGGGCGTCAAGGCGGACGTCACGGGGCGGCCGAAGCACCTGTGGTCCATCTACGAGAAGATGGTCGTGCGGGGCAAGGAGTTCGACGACATCAACGACCTGGTGGCCATCCGGGTCGTGGTCGAGTCCGAGAAGGACTGCTGGGCTGCTCTGGGCGCCATCCATGCCATTTGGGCGCCGGTGCACGGACGCTTCAAGGACTACATCAACACGCCCAAGTTCAACATGTACCAGTCGTTGCACACGACGGTCATCGGGCTGGACGGCAAGCCCGTCGAGGTGCAGATCCGGACGTCGGAGATGCACCACCGGGCCGAGTACGGCATCGCGGCGCACTGGGGCTACAAGTCCAAGGAGGACCACTCCTCGGAGATGGCGTGGCTGCAGCGGATCGCCGACGTGGACCGCCAGACCGACGACCCGATCGAGTTCCTGGAGGCCTTGAAGCTCGACCTGGAGCAGGACGAGGTCTACGTCTTCACGCCCAAGGGCAAGGTCATCGCCCTGCCCGCCCGTTCGACGCCGGTGGACTTCGCCTACGCCATCCACACCGAGGTGGGGCACCGCTGCATCGGGGCACGGGTGAACGGTCGGCTGGTGCCCCTGGAGACGCAGCTCTCCTCGGCCGACACGGTCGAGATCTTCACGTCGAAGTCGCCGACGGCCGGCCCGTCACGGGACTGGCTGCAGATCGTGGCGTCGACGCGGGCCCGCAACAAGATCCGCCAGTGGTTCTCCCGGGAGCGGCGGGAAGACGCCATAGAGAACGGCCGGGAGGAGCTGGCCCGGGCGCTGCGGCGGGAGGGCCTGCCCCTGCACAAGCTGCTGGGGTCGGCGGCGCTGGTGGAGGTGGCCGAGTCGATGAACCTGGCCGACCTGGATGCCTTGTACGCGTCGATCGGCGAGAACCAGGTCTCGGCGCAGTCGATCGTCCAGCGCCTGACCAAGGTCCTGCGGGGCGGTGGCGAGGCCGAGAACCAGCTGCCGACGACGGCGCTGGTGGGGCCGACCCGGACCTCCCGGGCCGGAGGGCGGCGCTCGGGGGCCGGCGTCTACGTCGAGGGGCTGGACGACGTCATGATCCACCTGGCCCGGTGCTGCACGCCGGTGCCGGGCGACCAGATCGTGGGCTTCGTCACCCAGGGCCGCGGCGTCTCGGTGCACCGGGCCGACTGCGCCAATGCGACGGCGCTGGCCGACCGTTCCCGGGAACGTCTCATGGAAGTCGAGTGGGACCGGGGCAA
>DATNLP010000211.1:0-2450 GCA_035602795.1 Acidimicrobiales bacterium
TCGAGGAACCGCCTCGAACCCCGACCCCTCTTTGGCTGGTCGAGCTGGACGCATCGGACTAAGGGCCGCCGGACCGATCGGGCTCTCGCCGCGATTGGAAGCCCGGGCCAGAGCGACTACGCTGATAGGCCGTTCGCCGGAGGCCACGCGCCGTCCGCGAGCACCGCTCTCGCCACCTGAGGAGATTCGCAATGGCCGAAGTCGTACTCGCCGCCGAAGTCGGGCGCCCCACGGGCTCACGCGCCGTGCGCCGCCTGCGGCGTGAAGGCAAGATCCCCGCCGTCATCTACGGCCACGGGACCGACCCGCTGCCGGTGGCCATCGTGGCCCGGGAGCTGCGCATCGCGCTGAACAGCGAGGCCGGCGCCAACCAGCTGCTGTCCCTCGACACGGGCTCGGGCACGTATCTCGCCCTCGCCCGCGAGATGCAGCGCCACCCCGTCGCGCAGACGGTGACGCACGTGGACTTCATCATCGTCCGCCGCGACGAGGTCATCGCCGCCGATGTGCCGATCGTCCTCGTGGGGGAGGCGATCGAAGTGCAGCACGGCGACGGTCTGGTGGAGCAGCAGATGTTCACGCTCGCCATCAATGCCCTCCCGACCGCCATCCCCTCCGCCATCGAGGCCGACATCAGCGCGCTGACCATCGGTGGGCAGGTGCGGGTCTCCGAGCTGTCGCTGCCCACCGGCGTCACGACCGATGTCGACCCCGAGACCACGGTCGCCCTCGGGCAGCCGCCGCGTGTCACGGTCGAAGAGGAGGCGGGCGAAGGCGAAGGCGAGGAAGGTGCCGAGGCCAGCGCCGGCGCCGAGGGTGGAGACGCGTCGGCCGAGGCGGGCAGCGAGGAGAGCTAGGCCCTGCGCCGCCCCTTTGCCCGGTCGGAGCGCCGGGGGACACCGGCGGACCTGCTCGTCGTCGGGCTGGGCAACCCCGGCGCGGAGTTCGCCGGCAGCCTGCACAACGCGGGCTCCGACGCGGTCGAGCTGCTGGCCCGGCGCCACGGCGCGACGCTGCGGGCGGAGAAGGGCGTGGCGGCGCGGGCGGGCGTGGTCTCCCTCGGCGGGGCCCGGGTGGCCCTGGCCGTGCCGACCACCTACATGAACGAGTCGGGCGTGGCCGTGCGCGCCCTGGCCAAGCGGTTCGGGATTGAGGATCCGGCATCCATCGTGATCGTGCACGACGAGCTGGATCTGCCGCCCGGCGCGGTGCGCCTCAAGGCAGGCGGCGGCCTGGCCGGGCACAACGGGTTGCGCTCCATAGAGTCCCACCTGCACACGGCCGACTTCCTCCGCGTGCGCATCGGCGTGGGCAAGCCGCCCAGCGCGGCGCAGGGGGCGTCGCACGTGCTGCGGCGGCCGTCCAAGGCGGTACGCGAGGCGCTGGGCACGTCGGTGGAGGTGGCTGCCGACGCGGTGGAGCGCATCGCGGAAGACGGTCTCGACGCCGCCATGCTGTGGTGTCATTCGCTGCCCGGCTGATCCGATGACGGCGCCCGGCGACATCGCGACCACCACGGCGGCGGCGGCGCCCGCGCCCACGGCGGCGGGCAGCCTGGCCGCCGTGCCTCGCCTGCTGCGCGGCGATCCCGCCGTCGGCACGCTTCTGGGCGCGGCCGACGCCACGGTGGCGGTCCCCGAGTCGGCCCAGGCGGTGATCGTCGCCGCGCTGGCGGCCTTCAGCGAGCGGACGCTGCTGGTGGTCACCGCCACCGGCCTCGACGCCGAGCGCCTGGGCGACGACCTGGCGTGCCTGCTGGCACGGGCCGAGGAGGGCGCGCCGGGACCGGTCGCCGGCGCACTCAGCGGCGCGGTGACCGTGCTGCCGGCGTGGGAGACGCTCCCCTTCGAGCGGGTCAGCCCCGAGACCGAGACGATGGGCCGGCGCCTGGCCGCGCTGCACGCGCTGACCGCGCCGGGGGGCGACGGCGTCGCGTTGCCACCCCCGCCGCGCGTGATCGTCGCCCCCGTGCGGGCGTTGCTGCAGCGCCTGGCGCCGCTCGACGCCAACACGCCCATCGTCGTCGGGCGCGGGGATCAGGTCGACCTCGACGCGCTGCTGCACGGGCTGGTGGACAAGGGCTACCGGCGCGAGCACCAGGTCGAGTACCGCGGGGAGTTCGCCGTACGCGGGGGGATCGTCGACGTGTTCCCCTCCACGTCCGACGTGCCGGTGCGCATCGACTTGTGGGGCGACGAGGTCGACCGGCTGACCTCCTTCGCCGTCAGCGACCAGCGCTCGTCGTACGACCTGGCGTCGGTCGTCCTCTACGGCTGCCGCGAGCTGGTGCCCACGGCCGAGGTGCGGGCGGCGGCCGAACGCCTGGTGGCGCGCCGGCCCTGGGGCGTCTCGGTGTGGGAGCGGCTGGCCCGCGGGGACCAGTTCGACGGCATGGAGTCGTGGCTGCCCTTCCTGGAGCCCGACGAGCGCGTGTTGCCGGACCTGCTGCC
>DATNLP010000216.1:0-8240 GCA_035602795.1 Acidimicrobiales bacterium
GACACAGGAGACCGACGAGAGGCGGCTGCCGGTGTTGAGGCCGGTCGTCACGCCGGTGTCGGCCAGCGACCAGGCCGAGCCGTTCCACTGCTCGGCGAAGGGCACGCCCGTCGCCGCGGTCGTCGCATCGGTCGTGCCGACCGCCACGCAGGCCGTCGGGCTGGAGCACGACATGCCGTTCGCTTGGACCAGCGAGCCCGCCGTGACACCGGTTGGCGTGGCCGCGGTGGTCAGCGACAGCGCGGTCCCGTTCCACTGCACGCCGTAGACGATCGGCGTGGTCGCGGTGAGCGCCGTGCCGAGTGCCTCACACGAGTTCGTGGCGACGCAGGCAACGGAGTAGAGATGCGAAAGGCCGGTGGCACCCGAGACAACGGGCACGGTGACCTGGCTCCAGCTGGTGCCGTTCCACATTTCGGCCAGCGCGCCGGCGGCGTCGCCGCCGACCGCCAGGCAGAAGGCAGGCCCCGCGCAGGACACGCTGTTGAGGTTGTCATCGGTGCTGGCGGGGACGCTCGCACCCGTGGCGACCGACCACGCGGTGCCGTTCCACTGCTCGATCAGCACACCGCCCCCAGTTGCGGTGTTCTGCGTGCCCACGGAGACGCAGAACGACGAGGTGGCGCACGAGACGGCGTTCAAAGCGTTGGAGGCCGAGCCGGACGCCGCGTTGGCATTGGTCCAAGTGGAGGCGCTCACCAACGGCGGGCTGGTCAGAGCTGCTCCGGCCGGCGGTGATGCCAGCCCTCCGACAGCCAGAGCCGTTATCACGCTGCCGGCGATCACAATGCGTCGAAGTCCAAGCACGGGGGGCCTCCTCTCGAGCGCGACCCGGGGCTGGCCGCGCTCCGAAGTTACCCCAACGGGTGGTCGTCAAACCGGGTCGGCGCCCCCGGGCTCGCCGTGGTGCTCGAGCGCCACACCGAGGCTGGGTTAAGGAACGGTTAGTAGTGCATGGCGACACCGCCGTTGGGGCTGAGCAGCTGCCCAGTCACGAAGCTGCTGGCGTCGGAGGCGAGATACAGCACGCAGTACGCGATGTCGCTCGTCAGCCCGACCCGGCGCAGCGGCGAGTGACGCGCCATCGGCGTGAGCACGGCCTCCTTGGTCTGCTCGTTCACGGTGCCGTCGGGGTCGGTGTAGTAGCGGGCCGTCATGTTGGTCGGCACGAAGCCCGGCGCGATGGCGTTGACCCGCACGCCCTGGCCGCCCACCTCGACCGCCATCGACTTGGTCAGCTGCGCCACCCCCGCCTTGGTGATGGCGTAGGGCCCGATGCCCGGTGACGGCGTGAGGACCGCCGCCGAGGCCATGTTGATGATGGAGCCGCCGCCCCGTTCCACCATCACCTTGCCGGCGGCCTGGCATCCGTACAGCACGCCCTTGAGGTTCACCGTCAGGATGCGGTCGAACTCGTCGGGATCGAGCTCGATGATGGAGCTGTCGATCATGATGCCGGCGATGTTGCACATGACGTCGAGCCGCCCGTGCCGCTCCGTCATGTGGCCGATCAGCATCGCCGCGGCAGCGCGTTGGGTCACGTCGAGCTCGGCGCTCTCGGCCAGGCCGTGCCCGCCGACGATGCCGCGGGCGGTCTCGGCGGCGCGGGCGGCGTCGATGTCGGCGCAGACCACGGTGGCACCGGCAGCGGCCAGCACCTCGGCCGTCGTGCGCCCGATGCCGCCCCCGGCCCCGGTGACGAGTGCCACGCGCCCGGTCAGGTCGAATGCTTGTCGGACGGTCGCGGCGTTCTCCACCGGCGCACCATAGACACGCCGGGCCCCCTACGGCACGCCGTCAGGCGGTGACGCCTTCGATGGCGAGTAGCGCCCGCTTAAGTTTCAGCCCGCCGCCGTAGCCGCCGATGCCATTGCTGGCCAGGACGCGGTGGCAGGGCACGATGATCGGGATCGGGTTGCGCCCGTTGGCCTGCCCGACGGCGCGGGGGCCGTTTGGCCGGCCCACCCGGCGGGCCAGCTCGCCGTAGCTGATGGTCTTGCCGTAGGGAATGCGCCGCAACTCGCCCCACACCTGGCGCTGAAAGTCCGTGCCGTCGAGCTCCATGGGCACGTCGAACTCGGTGCGCTCACCGGCGAAGTACTCCTCGAGCTGGGTCGCGGTCTCCTTCAGCACCGGGGGCACGTCGTCGACGTCGTGTCGGTCGTGGCGGCGCTGGCTGGGCAACCAGACGCCGATGAGAATGTCGCCGTCGGACTCGAGCACGAGGCGCCCGACGGGCGTGTCCAGGGGGATGGTGGTGGTCTGCAGGGCGGTGGTCATGCAGCTCGTCCTTTCACGGGTCGGGTGGGGAGGTGGGGGGTTGAGGCGGCAGGCAGCGACCACAGATGGGCCATGGCGTAGCTACGCCATGGCCGCCAGGCCTCGGTAAGCGCGGTCAGGGACGCGGGGTCGTCAGCCAGGCCGAGCGCGGCGGCGCCGCGCCGAATGCCGAGGTCGGTCGGCATGAACGCATCGGGATCGCGTAGCGCGCGCATGGCGACGTACTCGGCCGTCCAGGGCCCGATCCCGGGCAGGGCGACCAGCGAGCGGCGCAGCTCGGCCGGACCGGCCCCCGGGTCGATGACGACGTCGCCCGCCTCGACCGCTTCGGCCAGCGCGACCAGCGCCCGCCGTCGGCCCGCCGGCATGGAGAACGCGCCGGGGTCGCGGCGGGCCAACTCGACCAGTGCGGCGGGGGTGGGGAACAGATGGGTGACGCCGCCGTTCGGCTCGGGCAGCGTGTCGCCGCAGGCCTGCACGAGCTTGCCCGCCACGGTGCGGGCACCCGGCACGGAGACCTGCTGGCCGATGACGGCGCGCACGGCAAGCTCGAAGCCGTCGGCCGCGCCCGGCACCCGGCGCCCCGGGTCGTGCTCGACCAACGGGCCGATCAGTGGGTCGCCGCGCAGGGCCTCCCACACCGCCACGGGGTCGGCGTCGAGGTCGAGGAGCTGGCGGCAACGCGACACGGCGGTGGTGAGGTCGCGCAGGTCCGACAGGAGCAGCTCGCCCTCCACGAAGGCAGGACCGGCGCCGTCCTCGGCGCCGGCCGCGGTGAGCGCGACCACGGCGTGGCCGTGCGGGAGGCGCAGGCTGCGCCGGTAGGTCGCGCCGTCGAGCGATTCCACACCGGGCAGCGCGCGCGTCCCGAGGAAGTCGAGTACCGACGCCGGGTTGAACGGGCATCGGCAGGGCAGGCGGAGCCGGATGCCCTGGGTCGCCCCCGTCGCGCCGGTGGCCGGACCCTTGCGGCCGCGCGCCGCCTTGGCGGCCCGGGCCCGTAGCCCGCCCGGGGTGTCGGCGAAAATTTGGCGCACCGTCTCGTTGCACTGGCGCACACTGGCGAAGCCGGCGGCGAACGCGATGTGGGTGATGGAGAGGTCGGTCGTCTCGAGGAGGACACGCGCCGTCTGGCTGCGCTGGGCCCGGGCCAGGGCCAGCGGTCCCGTTCCCACCTCGGCCGTGATGAGCCGGTTGAGCTGGCGTGTGCTGTAGCCCAGGCGGCCGGCCAGCCCCTCGACGCCCTCGCGGTCCACGACGCCGTCGCGGATGAGGCGCATCGCACGGGCCACGACGTCGGCTCGCACGTTCCACTCGGGCGAGCCGGGCGTGGCGTCCGGCCGGCAGCGCAGGCAAGCGCGGAAGCCGGCCTGCTGGGCCGCAGCAGCGGTGGCGTAGAAGCGCATGTTCTCGCGCTTGGGTGTACGGGCCGGGCAGCTCGGCCGGCAATAGATCCCGGTCGAGGTGACCGCGCAGAAGAACCAGCCGTCGAAGCGGGCGTCCTTGCTCTGTGCCGCCTGGTAGCAGCGGTCCGGGTCCTCGATCACAGGGGCCAGCGTGCCACGCCGCGGTGACAGTTACTGGCGGAAATCGGACATCAGCGTGGGGCAGTCGGAGAAACCCGCCTCCTGCTGCCGCTGGGGAGGCGAGCGCCAGCCCTGACAATTCCCTGACACTCTCCACATCGGGAGGTAAGCGTCGGCGTTCAGGCTGATGGCATGGCGTGCTCTGTCCCGCACGGGGGTTTCCGCCGAGAGGGGTTGACGACGTGACGGTAGCCACCCAGGTGAGCACGAGTGACCTGGTCGCCCACCTCTACCGGCGGGCCGGGTTCGGGGCGCTGCCGAGCGAGCTCTCGGCGGC
The DNA here is from genome assembly GCA_035602795.1 of Acidimicrobiales bacterium. Lineage (GTDB taxonomy): Bacteria > Actinomycetota > Acidimicrobiia > Acidimicrobiales > RAAP-2 > Bog-473. The sequence continues at coordinate 4,144 of DATNLP010000216.1, forward strand.
GACTTCGGCGGGCTACGACGCCACCGTCGCCAACCTCGTCGCGGGCTTGACTGCGCCCGATCCGGGAGCCGACGCCATCGCCACGCCGACCTTGAGCCCGCCCGAGTCCCTGGTCCGACTGCGGCAAGACCCGGCGGCCCTCAAGGCCTACGCCGTGCAACTGCGCGCCCAGTTCGTCGAGCTGACGACCTGGTGGCTCGGCCGCCTGCTGGCCACCTCCAATCCCCTCAAGGAGAAGCTGACGTTCCTGTTGCACGGGCACTTCCCCACCGCCATTTCGAAGGTCCGGTTCCCGGTCTACATGTACGACCAGAACCAACTGTTCCGGTCGCAGGGCAGCGGGGACTTCGCCGTGCTCACCCAAGCCGTGGCGGAGGACCCGGCGATGCTGATCTGGCTCGACGCCAACTCGAACAAGGCGTCGAACCCGAACGAGAACTTCGCCCGTGAGCTGATGGAGCGCTTCACCATGGGCATCGGCACCTACACCCAGACGGACGTGCGCGCCGCGTCCTACTGCTTCACCGGTTGGCGGCTCGATCCGCGCACCGGCGCCTTCGACATCGCGGTCCGCCAGCACAGCACCGCGTCGCAGACCTTTCTCGGCGTCTCGGGAGTCAACACCGGTCAGCAGGTCATCGACCTCGTCACGCACAGCGACGCCTCGATCCATTTCGTGCCGTCGCGCTTTTGGAGCTACCTCGCCTACCCGGTGACCCCGAGCGATCCCGTGGTGGCCGACCTGGCGCCCGGCTACGCCGCCGACCGCAACCTGGGCAACCTGCTGACTGCCATCTTCCAACACCCCAAGTTCACACAGGCTCCATCCCTGCAGGGACTGGTGAAACAGCCGACGGAATACGTCGTCGGCACGTTGCGCGCCTTGGGCGTCACGCCCACCGAGCTGCAGGCCCGGCGGCCGGCCGAGCTGGAGCAGGTGTTCGCCAACCTGGGCCAGGTCCTCTTCGACCCGCCCAGCGTCGGTGGCTGGCCCCAGAACAGCTATTGGCTCTCGACCTCCGCCGCGCTCGCCCGCTGGAAGTTCGCCCACCAGGTGGCGCGCACGACCGACATCTCGACCGTGTCCGACGCGTCGCCCGGCGACCGCGTGGACGCCGCGGCCGAGATGCTGACGGTCTCCAACTGGAGCGCCACGACTGCTTCCGCCCTCCAGCGCGCCGCGTCGGACCCGCCGACCCTGGTCACCGTCGCCCTGGTTTCGCCCGAGTACGTGAGCAATTGAGCGAGGAGACGCCGTGACCGACCCGTCCAGGTTCAAATTGCCCCCCCTCGATCCCACCGCCCCGCTCGCGCCCGGCCGGCCCGAGACGCTGCCGCCTTTCGACGTGCCTCCGACATCGGACCAGCCGACCGGCCGCCGCCGCCTCGATCGCCGCGCCTTCCTCGGGCTGGCGGGTGGCGTCGGCGCACTCGGCGCGCTGGGCGCCCTGTTCGGGCCGCGGGCCTGGGACGCGCTGCTCGGCGGCGACACCACGGCCGGTGGCGGCGCGTTGGGGCAGGGCGAGGGGAGCAAGCTCGTGCTCCTCACCCTCTACGGCGGCAACGACGGGTTGAACACCGTCATCCCGTACCAGAACCCCGCGTACGCCTCCGCCCGCGGGCCCCTGGCCGTAGAGGCCTCGAGCGTGTTGCCGCTGGCGGAAGGATTCGGTCTCCACGCCGGCATGCCCGGCTTCAAGAAGCTCTGGGACGCCAAGGAGCTCGCCATCGTGCACGGGGTCGGCTTCGCCAACCCCAACTACAGCCACTTCGAGTCCATGGACATCTGGCAGAGCGGGGACACCGACGCGTCGGTCTCGACCGGATGGCTCGGTCGCTGGCTCGACGGGACCAAGTCCAGCCCCCTGCGGGCCATCGCCCTGGGGCCGACGTTGCCGACGGCGCTGTCGGGTGAGCGCGTGCAGGGCGCGGCCATCCCCATCGGGCCGCTGGTCCTGCCGGGCGACCCCGGCGAGCAGGCCCTCTACGCCGCACTGGCGCGAGCGGGCACGTCGGGCGCGCCCCTGGCGGTCGAGGCGGCGACTTCCGACGCCGTGCTGTTGCAGCTCAACCAGCGCCTCGGTCCGATCCTCAGTCGCAGCACCACTGCGAACCCGCTGCACGTGTCCGACCTGGCGGGAGAGGCGCAGACCGCCGCCAGCGAGCTCGCCATCTCCGACGGCGGAGGTGGCCGTGCCGGGGGCGACGTGCTGGCCGTACAACTCAGCGTCGTGGCGAACCTGATCCTGGCCGGTGCCAGCGCCGACATCTACAGCGTCGAGCTGGGAGGGTTCGACACCCATGCCGACCAGGCACCGGTGCAGAGCGCGCTGCTCTCGCAGCTGGACAGCGCCGTCACTGCGTTCGTCGACGCGCTTCGTGGCACCCGCCACGGCGCCCGCACGACGGTGCTGATCTACACCGAGTTCGGGCGTCGGGTCGGGGGCAACGCCAGCGACGGCACGGACCACGGCTGGGCCAACGTGGCGTTCGCCGCCGGCCCCTCGGTGAAGGGCGGCTTCTACGGCGAGCCGCCTAGCCTGATCAACCTGTCCGAGGGCAACACCGTCTATACGACCGACTTCCGCTCCCTCTACGCCACCATGTTCGCCGAGGTGCTCGGGACCGACCCCAAGCCGTTCCTCGACGGGTCGTACTCAGAGCTCTCGCTGGTCTGAGTCTCAGCTGTTTCACGTCGCCCACCACGGCGTGCGCACGGCGGTGTGGTGGTGGCACGACTCCCGGCGTTGGGCTAGCCACCTTGGCGGCTGTGCGGCGGTCGGGCAGACTGCAGCCGGAGGGTCAGATTGGCGTGAGGCGATTGTTTCGACGTGAAGCTCCGCTGGTCACGCAGGTCGGCTAAGTGACCGGGCAGCTGGTCCGGGTCTCGCGCTATCGCTTCCGGGCCACCTTCGGGCGCCGCTGGGGCGCCTATCTGTCCCTCGTGCTTCTGATCGGCCTCATCGGCGGTCTGGCCATGGGTGCGCTGGCGGCAGCCCGGCGCACGGAGTCGTCGTTCCCGACCTTCCTGGCCAGCACCAACCCCTCCAACCTCAGCCTCGGGACCGCGCTCTGGAATCCGTTCCTGGGATACACCGACGGCTACAACAGCGCGCTGATCGCCAAGATCTCCCGCCTGCCCGACGTGCGCCACGTCGCCAGCTACGCCGGCATGTACACCGAACCCCTCAACAGTGACGGACAGCCCACAAAGGCGGCGGAGAACGCCAACATGGACGTGGATGGAAGCGTGGGTGGCCTCTTCTTCACCCAGGACCGGGTGACTGTCGTCCAGGGGCGGATGGCCGACCCGAACCGGCCCGACGAGATCATGATGACCGTCGGCGCCGCACGCACCCTGGGTCTGCACGTCGGGCAGACCGTTCCCTGGGGCACCTACGCCAACTCGCAACTCAGCTCTGCCGGATCCGTCGTGCCGCCGAAGCCGGCGATACGTCAGAACCTGACCCTGGTCGGGACGGTCGTCCTCAACAACGCTGTCGTCCAAGACGACATCGACGCCAACGGTCCCGCGACCGTCATCCTCACCCCGGTCCTGACGCGGCAGCTGCTCGACTGTTGTTCGAACTTCACGTTTACCTACCTCCAACTCGAGCACGGCAGTCGCGACGTGAACGCCGTGGAGGCAGAGGTCGAGCGCGTCATCCCCGCCGTGCTGCCCTACGACTTCTACGACACCTCCATAGACGTCACCAAGGCCCAGAACGCCATCAAGCCCGAGGCGATCGCCCTCGGCGTGTTCGGGCTCATCGCGGCGCTGGCGGCCCTGTTGATCGCGGGCCAGGTCATCGGGCGGCAGCTCAGCTTCTGGGCCCACGAGGAGCGCACGCTGCGCGCGCTGGGCGCCGACCCGGCCATGACCGCGGGTGACGGACTGCTCGGGATCATGGGAGCGATCGTGCTGGGCGCGCTGCTGGCCGGGCTCGTTGCCGTGGCGCTCTCGCCCCTGGCCCCACTGGGTCCAGTCCGTCCCTTCGACCCCGACCGCGGCATCAATCTCGACTGGACCGTGCTGGGGCTGGGGATGCTGATGCTGGTCCTCGTCCTCGGCCTCGTGGCCGTGGTGCTCGTCGTGC
>DATNLP010000218.1:0-3149 GCA_035602795.1 Acidimicrobiales bacterium
GGGCGGCGGCGCGATGCCGGCCGACATGGTCATCGCCCCCTTCGACGCCCACCCCGATCGTCTGCCGGGTGGCGGTGGCCGGGTGGGGCGCTACATCGCCGACTCCGAGGCCATGGCAGTGCTCAACCTGCGCAGCGCGCATCGGGCCGTGGTCGGCGGCGGCCCCGGGCCCGAGGGCAACGTGACCAAGCTGGTCCTCTCCGAGCTCGGGCACGAGGCGGCGGCCATCATGGCGGCGCTCGGTGGCCCGGACACTGCGTTCTCCGATGGTCTGAACGCCATGACCTCCTTGATGGTGCTGATGCACCGCGGGCTGTCCATCGCCGGCGGCACGTCGGAGATCAAGCGCAATCAGATCGGCGAGCGCATCCTCGGGCTGCCGAGGGACCCGCTCATCAACTGAGCGGGTCGTTAGTTGCTGGCCCCGCCGAACAACGAGTTCGAGGCGTGCCAGTCGACTGAGACGAACCGGTGCGCAATGAGCCAGTCGTCGTCCACCGGGACCAAACGGTCGCGGTAACGCCCAACATGATCGACGCCGCTCCGGGTGACGACCAGGAAGTAGCTCGCCACCGTGATCTCGGTGGGCGAGACAGATTCAAATCGGACGTTGGTGACGTTGTGACGGACGATGTGCTTCCCGCCGGGATCGGCGGGCGGCGATAACGTGGCCGGTGGCGGCGTCCCCGCGGGTGGTGTGTCCACAGCCGCCTCCATCTGTGCCTGCAGGCTCCCCGTGTCACCGCTGAAGGTCGCCACAATGGCGGCGCGTCCCACGATCGGCTCGACCCCCCGAATTTCGAGTACGCCGTCCTCGCAGAACGCGGAACCGAACTCCTCGAGCAGGTAGCGGTCGCCCGCATGCGTATAGCGGGCCAGGGTGTCGCGGCAGCGCTCCCGGGCCACGAGTTCCCACATCTCCATGGCCGTACCCTAGACACCGGCGCCCGCAGAACCCACCGGACCAATGTCGCCGCCCGTAGAGTTTCCGGAGCATGGCCGACCCCCAAGAGAGCAGAGGGAAGGGCACCGCGGTCTGGCAGCTCCTCGTAGGGCCTCCGCGCCCGGCGCTGGGCCGGGACAGCGAAGCGGCCCGCATCACACCCGTGGAAGGCCTGTCCGCCCTGTCCCTCGACGCCCTGACGTCGGTGGCCTACGGGCCCGAGTCGATCATCCTCGTCCTGGCCGTGGCCGGTGCCGGTGCACTGCACCTGGTGCTGCCCATCACCGTGGCCATCGTCCTCCTGCTGGCCATCCTTGTCTTCTCCTACCGCCAGGTCATCGACGCCTACCCGGGTGGCGGCGGCGCCTACGCCGTGTCCCGGGCCAACCTGGGCGCGCACACCAGCCTGGTCGCTGCCGCCTCGCTCGTGGTCGACTACACGCTGACCGTAGCCGTCTCCATCGCGGCCGGGGTGGCCGGGCTGGCGTCGGCCTTCCCCTCGCTGGCCGGTGCCACCGTGCCGCTGTGCCTCGGCATCCTCGTGGTCATCACCGTGCTCAACCTGCGCGGGCTGGGCGAGACGGCACGCGCCTTCCTGCTGCCCACGCTGGTCTTCATCGTCGGCCTCCTCGGCATCATCGCCGTCGGCCTCATCCACCCCCTCGGTCTGAACGAGAAGCAGCTCGGCACGTCGCAACTGCCAACGAGCGGCCTCAAGGCGGTCACCGTCTTTCTCATCCTGCGCGCCTTCTCTGCCGGGTGCAGCGCGCTCACCGGCGTCGAGGCCATCGCCAACGGCGTGCCGCTCTTCCGCGAGCCACGGGTCGTGCGGGCGAAGCGGACCGAGATGCTGCTGGGCGTCATCCTCGGCACCATGCTCCTCGGCCTCGCCGTGCTCGCCCGGCGCTGGCACATCGGGCCCCGATCGGGGCAGACCGTCCTGAGCCAAATCATGGCCATGGCCGTCGGCCGCAGCTGGGTGTACTACATCGTGTCGATCACGATCACGATCGTGCTCGCCCTGGCGGCCAACACGTCCTTCGGCGGGCTTCCGATCCTCTCCAGCCTGCTGGCGCGCGACAACTATGCGCCGCACCTCTTCGCGCTGCGGGGTGACCGCCAGGTCTTCTCCAACGGGATCGTCGTGCTGTCGCTCATGGCCGCCGCGCTCCTCATCGCCGTCCGCGGCAACACCAACACGCTCATCCCTCTCTTCGCCATCGGCGTGTTCATCGGTTTCACGCTGTCCCAGACCGGGCTGGTGGTGCACTGGCGCCGGGAGCGCCCGCCGGGTTGGCGCCGCCGGGCCACCATCAACGGGATCGGCGCCGTCGTCACCGCCATCGCCACCATCGTCTTCCTGGTGTCCAAGTTCACCGAGGGGGCCTGGGTGGTGGTCATCGCCGTCCCGAGCTTCATCCTGCTCTTCGCGCGGATCCACGCCTACTACGAGCGGGCGGGCGCCGACCTCCGCATCGACCAGGAGCCGCCCAAGCCGGTCGCCAAGAACACCATCGTCATCGTGCCCATCAACCGCCTGTCCCGTCTGACCGGGCACGCCCTCAGCGAGGCGCGCTCCATGGGGCAGGAGGTCCTCGCCGTCACCGTGGCGCTGGAGAGCTACGACGAGGCCAGCCACGACATCGATCGCTTACGCCAGCAGTGGAAGGATTGGGATCCCGGTGTGCCTCTGCACGTTCTGCACAACGAGTACGCCTCGGTGGTCCAGCCCGTCGTCGAGTTCATCGACAACGTCCGCGAGCGCCATCCCGACGACCAGATCGTCGTGCTGATCCCCGTTGTGCGCCCCGACCGCCGGCGCTACCGGGTGCTGCACAACCAGATCGACCTCGTCCTCTCCCGCGCGTTGCGCTCACGCACCGACTTGGTGGTCGCCCGGGTCGCCATGCCGCTCGAGCCGGAGGATCCGGAAGCGCCCTGACTTAGCGGCGGCGGCTTACCCGGAACGGCTTGCCGCCTTCGCCGCCCAGCGGCCCGGGTACCCGTCTCGCCGTAGTCCTAGGTGGTGGCTCCCCCGACGATGTTGGTCACGTGCACGCCCGAGCCCGGGACCGAGCCCTGGTACGTCGCGCTCCCGTAGTTGAACAGGCCACCGTCGGCGGCGAAGAGCCAGTAGCCGCCGCCTTGGGGGGCGACGCCCATGCCGACCACCGGCTCGTTGAGGTGGAGCGATCCGGCGGAGCCG
>DATNLP010000225.1:0-12897 GCA_035602795.1 Acidimicrobiales bacterium
GGCGGGGCGGGCCCGCCGCCGTCGCCGTCCTCGTCGCCGTCGCCGTCCTCGCTCAGCGCGTGCTCGAGCAACGAGCTCTCCTCCGGCGGGCGGTCGACCAGCTCGACCCGCTTGTCGGCCAACAGGCTCGGCACCAAAATGTCGCGCCGGACCGCCACCAGCTTGAGCAGCCGGTCCCGCAGGCTCTGCACGCCCTCGCCCAAGCCGCCGGGGAGGAACAGCAGGATCAGGAGCAGCCCCATGCCCGTCAGCACCAGCTGGTACTTGGGGAAGGAGTAGCTCAATGCCTCGATCACGGCCACGCCCATGAGGGTGCCGCTGATCGACCCCAGGCCGCCGATGACCGCCATGGAGAACACCACCAGGCCGTAGGCCGGGTCGTAGGTGTCGAAGCCCACGGCCCCGAGCAGCACGGCGTAGAGCCCACCGGCCACCCCGGCGATGACGCCCGCCAGCACGAAGCCGGCCAGCTTGGTGCGCACCGGCGGTACCGACATGGCGGCTGCCGCCTTCTCGTTGTCGCGCGTCGCCAGCAGCACCCGCCCGGGGCGCGCTCGGCGCAGGCCCTGGATGAACAGGATGGTCAGCACCAGGAAGCCCAGGCACAGGAAGTAGAAGGCCTTGTTGGACTCCAGGTTGAAGCGTTGCCACAGGACCGGCCGCAGGAAAGCCTGCGGGATGTACTTCGGGAAGTAGGTCGGGTTGAGAAAGAAGGTGTCCATCGCCACCCCGAGGGCCAGGGTGACCGCGGCCAGGTAGGCGCCGCGGATGCGCAGCGCCGGGATGCCGACGATCACGGCGAGCACGGCGCCCGCCGCGCCGGCCGCCGCCAGGCAGAAGAACAGGTCGACGTTCGCCTTCTCTATGAGGTCGCCCGCCAGCACGCCGCCCACCCCGGCGAAGGCGAATTGCCCGAGGCTCACGTTGCCCGACCACCCCGTCAGGACCACCAGCGAGAGGGCGATGATCCCGTAGATCAGCGCCGCCGTGTATTCGAGCGTGGTGCCGGGGCCGGCGACCAGCGGGATGATGACGACGACCACACCGATGATCGCCATGATGCCGATGCGGCCCGCCCGCACCTCGGGGAGCGAGCGCAGCACCTTGGGGATGGGCTTGAGGATCCCGGTGGCCGAGAACGTCTCCTCGGCGTCGTCGGCCCGGCTCCGCTTGCGTTGGAGGAAGAGCAGCCCGAACAGAATGGCGACCAGGTTCACCACGTCACCCACCGCGCTGCCGTACTGGGGCATGTTGAACTCGAAGAGCCCGCTCGTGACACCGAGCGCCACGCCGGCGCCGAAGGCCAGCGGGAGGTTCTCCATGCTGGCGATGATGGCGGCGGCCAGCGCGGGCAGAATGATCGCCGGCCCGGCGCCCGCTGCAATGGTGACGCCCTGCGACGGGGCACTCAACATGGTGGTCAGCGCGGCGATGAGGCCGGCGATCACCCACACCAGCGTGGAGAGCCGGCGCACCGGGATCCCGAGCAGGCGCGCCCGGTCCGAGTTGTCGGCCACCGAGCGCACGGCGATGCCGGCGTCGGTGCGCAGCAGGAACCAGCCCAGCGCGATGAGGACGACGGGAACGGCGATGGCGATGAGCAGGTCGTTGCCGTTGAACAACACCGGGAAGACGAGCACGTGGGCCGAGCTGAGTGGCGTGGTGACCCCGCCGATGATGGACGGGCCCTTGAGCCAGCCCGGCACCAGGATCTGGATCCCGCCGAAGAGCTGGGCCAGGCCGATCGTCACCACCATGACGATCAGGCGGGGCGCGGTGAAGAAGCGCCAACGGATGATGAAGTCGACGAAGAGGCCCAGTCCGGCGCCGACCAGCAGGGCGACGAAGATGCAGATGAACCAGTTGACGTGGTGGGCCAGGTTCAACTCGACCGCGATCGTGGCGGCCAGTGCGCCCATGGCGCCGTAGGAGAAGTTGATGACCCGCGAGGCGCGGTAGGTCAGGACGAGGCCCAGGGCGAGCAGGCCGTTGATGGCGCCCAGCTCCGCACCCAGCATGATCTGACCCCGCGGCGCGCTGTGCGGCCAAATGGCCGGTACGACGAAGAGGAAGATCAGCGCCGTCCCCGCGGTGAGGACGACGGCGCGCAGCCGCGCCGGCGTGTTGGCCCAGGTGTTGGTGATCCGGGCCAGGCTGCGTTCGGTGGCGTCGCTCATCTAACTGCTCGGAGGCGTGATCGGGAAGGTCGACGGCAAGGGCAGCGGTCCGCCGGCGTACTGGCCGATCTTGTTGCGGGTGCTCGAGACCACGTAGGCACCCGTCTTGTCGTCGTACGGCGAAACCTTGGTGGGGTCCCAGTAGATGAAGGCCCAGTCCGTCTGTGGCGTGTAATGGCCGGTCGGAAAGTCCCAGGTGCCGTAGAAGGCATTGCTGGCGCCGGCCTGGCTGCCCGGATAGGCCCGCATCCCGTTCTCGAAGGTCTGCGGCGTGAGGTCCGGACCGGCCATCTGGATCCCGATGGCCATTTCGTACATCTGGGCGTAGATCAGGTCGACGGCGTTGGCCGGCTGGGTGCCCGGGCTGACCGACTCGTAGGCCGCGTAGCCGAACGTGTCCTGCTTGGGCATCGTCGGGCCCTGGAACGTGACGCCGAAGGCGTGGTTCCACTCCTGTTGGTCGAAGAGCTGGCCCACGATGTCGTTGTCGGTCAGGGCGACGCCGGCCACCACCCACTCCGGCGTGTAGCCCTGCTCGGCCGCCCGGGAGGTCAGGTAGACCGGGAACACCGGGTCGCAGCCGCAGATCACCGTGGTGATGCCGTCGTTCTGCAGCTGGCTGATCACCGTGGCCGCCTGGCTCGACAGCGTGGACAGGTTCAGCTGGTACTGGATGTTGTCCGCCACCGGGTAGCCCGCCGCCGCCGCCTCCTGCACGGCCGCCGCCGCCGCCGTCTGGTACCACGGGTCGCTCGGGGCGATGATGGCCACCTTGCGCGGCTGGTTCAGCAGGCTGCCCCCGGCGTAGGCCGCCTTCCCTCCGGCCATGGACTTCAGGTAGAGGTCCTGGGTGGCGGTGACGACGTCGTTGGACTCGGTGTCGAGGCTCCACATGTACGGCGCGTACTGGCCCATGAACGAGGCCGACAGGTAGGGCGCCCCGATCGAGATCACCTTCTGGCCGGCCAGCGCCACGTCGTAGGGCTCCGTCACGCCGTCCAGCTCGGCGAAGGCGTGCAGCTGCTGGGCCGCCGTGACGGCGTCCGCGTCGGCCTGCTGCTGGCCGCTGCCCAGGAGCTCGTTGGTGATCGAGCCCTGGCCGTTGAAGTACTCGATGTTGAGCTTGCGCCCGTAGAACTGGAAGTGGGTGTCGAAGTAGGTGGCCAGCGCGCTGATGGTCCGCTCGATATCGGCCGTCGTGTCGGTGATGTCGGCGCCGCCGAGTGAGGCCAGCGTCTGCTGGAAGCTCTCGGAGTCCGCCGTGTTCCGGTACGTCACGTTGATCGAGTTGGCGGTCACGCCCGGCGAGGTGGCCCCACCGTTGCTGCCCGAGAACGCGATGCACGGCGGCGAGTACGGATCGCCGGGCACCTGCTCGGGCTGGCCCGGGCACGACCCGGACTTGCCGGTCGCCGCCGCCGGCGCGGCCGTCGCCGTCTGCGCGTGCCCGCCCGCCGCGGCGGCCCCCGCGGCCGCTGAGCCGCCGGCCGTCCCCGCCGCACCCCCGGATGCCGCGCTACCCGGAGCCGTGGTCGCCGTCGTCGACCCCGCCGCCCCGGTGTCGCCGGTCGTGGCGGCTCCCGCCTGCGACTCGTGCACGACCTCCTGCTGCGGGGCCTTGGTCGGCACCAACATGGCCATCAGCACGAAGGCCACCAGGAGCGCGGCGAGCGGCCCGTAGCCCTTCAGCAGACGGCTGTTCGAACGCGCGGCCGACAGCCGCAGCTTGCTCGTTCCACCCTGCACCTGCTCGCTCACTGCGTTACCTCCGCTCCCCCGCGGATTGGACCGCGTCGTTTCTGTCTCATGTAGTCCCAGGTGAAGAGACCCGACAGCATGGCGATCACGCCCAAGCCGATCGGGACCGCGACGTTGCCCTGGTAGCACCCGCCCCCGGCCGGCCCGAGGCTGTAGCAGTCATCCGTCTTTTGGATCGGGCCGAGCGACTCCTTGGGGCTGGCGCTGGCACTCGTCGCGGCCGGTGAAGCGCTGCCGCTGTTGCCGCTCGGCGTCGAGAGCGCGGGCACCGGCGTCGAGGGCAGCGCCGCACCCGAGTTGCCGACGACGCTCCCGGTCCCGCTCCCGCTGTTCCCACTGTTGCCGGTGAGGGTGGTCGAGACGGCGGGCGCCGGAGGCGCACCGGCGGGACCGAAGGGGTCCACCTCGGCGTCGGCGTTGGTCAGCGCACTGGCGCCGCCCAGCAGGACGTTCATGTTGCCACCGCCGGCCAGGACACCGGTGGCGATGTCGCCGACGAGGAAGGCGTCGGCCGTGTTGCAGTTGGCGTTGAGCAGCGCGTTCACCACGGCGGTGCGCTCGGCCTGGACGCTGCCGAGGTTGGTCCCGATGACCTCCTGGCCCAACGCGTTGTTGTCGATGCCGATCTGCATGGGCGAGATCTCGATGGTGCCGTCCGGCAGGGTCGTGCTGGACGGCCACACCACGTTGATGCCGATGGGCGCCAGCGCCGTGTTGATGACGTTGAGCACCGTCTGCGGGGACTCGCTGTCCAGGGTCGAGGTGGGCACTGCCACGCCGCCGATGGTGAGGGCGCCGATGCTGAAGGTGCCCGTCGAGGTCGACGCCGCGCCGGTCTGGTTCTCCGCCGACCAGTGCAGGTGGCCCAGGACGACGAGGCCGTTGCCCAGCGAGAGCGACGCGGCGTCAGCGGTGGCGGTGGCCGTACGGGTCGCGCCGTTGTCGATGGAGGCGTGCGTCTGGCTCGTCAGCCCGCTGATCGAGAAGAGCCCGCCCGGGACCGCCACGTTCTGCATCGTCGTCAGCGCGTCGGAAGAGGGCTGGGTCGTCACCGACGCCAACTCGGCTCCCGCGCCGAGGCCGCTGGCCGAGGAGTTGTTCGTGATGTTGTCACTCCCGCTCGCGTTGCCGCTGGTCGACTCCACCTGCACCGGCTGGGGCGTCTGGCTCTGGTTGACCGTCGGCGCCCCGCCCGAGCAGCCCTCCGCCTCGAGCGAGGTTCCGATGGCACCGAGGTCGACCGTCTCCGACAGGGACTGCGCCTCGGTGTCCTGGTAGCCCGAAATCGACGTGGCGAGGGTGATGGCGTAGCTCAGGCCGCCCGTCGTCGGCGCCAGGGAGATCGCCTGGGATTGGGCCTGGGCGTTCCCGGGGACGAAGGAGGTGTCCGCGCCCGACGTCGAGCCCAGCTCGACCAGGCAGACGGCGCCGATCAGCGCACACCCCAGGCCGATGCGGGCGGCGGCCGGTGTGTACCGTCGCTCTCGAAAACGTGCTCGCAACGATCGCCGCGTATCGCTCACGTGGTGGGCCCTCCCCTTTGGTACCAGGAACAGAACGATCGTTTGGCGCTTTCCCTACGGGTGCACGTCCCGATGTCCGTCGTCCGCCGACGGCACCGAGCTGGGGGGAGGGCCGTGTCACGACACGGCCCGAAGTGCCTGGTCAGTGAGGCGTGGAGCGGACGTGTGCGCAGACGACCCGCGATCGGGCCCGAGCCCGCACCACGGAACGTCCCGCCGTTCCCTCTTCCCATACCGTCTGCACACCCCCCGCAAGGTTGCCGACCCCGGGCCTGCCGCCCGGCCGCGTCCTGACAGTACCCAAAACCGGGTTACCGATGCGTCAGTTGCCCCCGGCGGTGCCCTCGGCGGCCAGTTTCCGCAGCACAGGGGCCCAATGGTCGACGCCGGGGACCTCCAGGCCATCCGCCTTTCCCTGGTCGTCGGCCCGCCGCAGCAGCACGGCGTCGGTCGCCAGGGGCAGCGCCTCGAACGCCGCCACCTCGCCGGCCGCCAGCGCGCCGCCCTGGCGGTCCAGCGAGACCACGCTGTCGCCGCTCAGCACATCGCCATAGTCGCCTTCGGTCGCCACGAGATACCGCTTGGCCTCCACGTGCAGCCCGACGATGCCCGCCACCCGCTCCCCCAGCGCGGCGCGCACGGCGGCCGCGGCGTCGGCCGCGTGCGTCTCGTCGCGGCCGCCCGGCAGCAGGTGGCCGATGTCGTGCACCAGCCCCGCCACCGCCAGCTCGGTGTCGTCCGGGTGCCGCTGCGCCAACAGGGCCGCCGTCTGCAGCGCGTGGTCGAGCTGCGTGACGGCGAGCGACGGGCTCAGCGTGTGGTGGGCCCCGGCGGCCACATAGCCGAGGATCTCGTCGACGCTGAGGTCGCTGACCGTGGCGCTCACCCGGCCATTCTCCCCCAGTTGCGGGTACCGTGCTCGGGTGCCCTGGGCCCCTCCGCCGCGCAGCCCGTGGTCGGAGAAGATGATCGCCCTCGGGCGTGGGCTCGGCGACGACGGCCGCTCGCTCATCTCGCTCCAGCCCGACGACGTGCGCGCCGCCGCCTGTGCCACCGCCGGCCTCGACGAGTTCGGCGACACCTGGTGGGAGGAGCCCTTCGAACGCCTCTTGGGGTCGTTGGACGGCGAAGCCGAGCTCCACCTGCCCGGCCGCCTGCGCATGCGCGGCGAAATCCAGCAGATTCTGCAGAACCGCCTGCGCATGGTCGATCTGTGGCGGCGCCAGCCCGCCGTCCTGCGCGAGCCGGTGCCGGCGCCCATCGTCGTCACCGGCCTCGGCCGCTCCGGCACCACGCTGCTGCACGAGCTGCTCGCCTGCGACCCCGACAGCCGCCCGCCGCTGCTGTGGGAGCTGCTGCACTCGGTCCCCTACGACGACGCATCGGGCGACCTCTGCGACGACGAGATCAAGTTGATGGACGAGATCGTCCCCGCCTTCACGGCCATGCACGAGAACGGCGGCCGCCTCCCCACCGAGTGCATTTTCTCGTTCGCCCACCAGTTCTCGAGCGACATGTACACCGGGCTGTGCAACGTGGCCGACTACACGGTCTGGAGGAGCGGCCAGGACCAGGCCCCGATCTACGACTGGCACAAGCGCCAGCTGCAGACGCTGCAGTGGGTAGCCGAGCGGGCGACGCCACGGTGGGTCGTCAAGGCGCCCTCCCATCTGTCTGCTTTACCACTTGTCTTCGCCACCTATCCCGACGCCCGCGTCGTGATCACCCACCGCGACCCGCTGCGCGTCATCGGGTCGCTGGCCGACCTCATGGCCACGCTGCACTGGATGCATTCGGACCGGGTCGACCACGCGGTGCTCGTCGAGTTCATGGCCATGGGCCTCGAGATGCAGATGGACCACGTGACGGCGGAGCGCGACGCCGGCGACATCCCCGAGGACCACATCGCCGACGTCGTCTACCAGGACCTGGTGGCCGACCCGGTCGGCACCGTCGAACGGCTCTACGCCGGCTGGGACCTGCCGCTCACCGACGACTACCGCTCCCGCCTCACGGCGTATCTCGACGCCCGCCACGACAACCGCGGACCGGTGCACGACTACTCCTTCGCCGACACGGGCTTGGACCTGGCCACCCACCGGGCGCTGGTGGCGCCGTACCAGGAGCGTTTCGGGGTGCCCTCGGAGGTGTAGCCGCCGCGGGCGGGGCTCGGGGTGCTGACACGAAGGAGGGGGGTCAGGCTGACCCCCTTGGTTACTGACCGGGGTTGCACGACACTGGTGCTGTGATGCCAGCAATGGTGAGACCGCGGAGGCTCTGAAGTCGAATGGGCCCTGCTGTCGATGGCCACGGTCCGAGCAGGGGAGCCCCGTTGACCGTCGCCTGGTATCACTTCCGCGCCACCTTCCGTGAACGATGGCCGGGCTACCTGTCCATCGTCCTCCTGGTCGGGCTGGTGGGCGGCCTGGCCATGGGTTCGATCGCCGGGGCGCGGCGCACCCAGTCGACGTTCCCGGCCTATCTGGCGGCGACGGAGGCCTCGGACCTCCAGATGCAGACCTCGACCGTGACGGACCAATTCGGCACCGAGAATCTGATCTCGAAAATCGCACGCCTCCCGCATGTGCAGCACGTCGCCGACGCTCCCGATCTCCTGGTGATCCCTCTCGGACCCAACGGGAAGGCGCTGCCCTCCGCCTTCAACGACGACGACGTGACCGAGGTCGGCAGTGTCGGCGGCATGTACTTCAACCAGGATCGGGTGACGGTCACCGAGGGACGGATGGCCGACCCGGCGAGCACGGACGAAATGGTCGCCACCGCCGAAGCCGCCCGGCTCTCCGGCTGGCACCTCGGCGAGACGGTCCCATTCGGTGCCTACTCCGTCCAGCAGGCCGATACATCCACATTCAACCCGCTGACCGGGGAACCGTATCTGCGGTTCTCCGCCAAGCTCGTCGGCATCGTCGTGTTCTCGAGCCAGGTGGTCGACGACGACGTCGATCGCTTCCCGACCACCGTGCTCATGACCCCGGCTCTCACCAGGCGCCTGAGCGCCGCCGCGACCTATCCCACCTACGGGCTCCGTCTCGACACCGGCAACCTCGCCGTGCCGACCGTCGAGCGCGAGATCGTCGACGCCCTCCCCCCCGGCTCCACCTACAGTTTCCATCTCACGTCGGTGGTCGAGGGCCAGGTGGAGCGGGCGACCAAGCCCGAGGCCATCGCCTTGGCCGTGTTCGGCGTCATCGCAGGACTGGCAGCCCTGCTGATCGGCGCACAGGCCATCAGTCGACGGCTGTGGGCAAACCGAAGTGACCTCGATGTCCTGCGGTCCCTGGGCGCCGACACTCCGGCGATGGCGGCCGACGCCATGCTCGGGCCACTTTGCGCCGTGGTCTTCGGCGCCCTCCTGGCGGTGGGCATCGCCGTGGCGGTCTCGCCGCTCATGCCGATCGGGCCCGCCAGTCAGGTCGACCCGTCACCGGGCATCGCCTGCGATTGGACCGTGCTGTTGTCGGGTCTCGCGGCACTCATCCTCGGTCTCGGTGGCCTCACCGTGGTCCTCGCGTTTCGCGGGGCCACGCGACGCGACCACGAACGGCGCGAATCCGTAGAGAGGTCATCCAGCGTGGTCGAGGCCGCCACCAGGTCCGGGTTGCCCGAACCGGCGCTCGCCGGTCTGCGCTTCTCGCTCGAGCGAGGCCGCGGTCGCACCGCGGTACCCGTCCGCTCCGCGCTCACCGGCGCCGTGCTGGCGGTGGCGGTCGTGGTGGCGACCCTCACCTTCGGAAACAGCCTCGCCACCCTCGACTCCCACCCCGCCCTCTACGGCTGGAACTGGAGCTATGCCATCAACTCCGCCGCTACCGACGACGTTCCGCCGGTCGCCGGGCACCTCCTGAGTCACGACCCGGAGGTGGCCGCGTGGACCGGGTACACGTTCGGCAACGTGCAGATCAACGGCCTCACGGTGCCTGCGCTGTTGACCCAGGCCCATGCAGAGCTCAGTCCGCCGATCCTCGCCGGGCATGTCGTCGACGCCAACAACCAGATCGTGCTCGGCTCGGCCACCCTCTCCGCTCTCCACGAGAAGGTCGGCGGCACCGTCATGGTCAGCTACGGCGCCCCGCAGGACGCACCCGTGTACGTCCCTCCGTCACCCATGGTCATCGCCGGCACGGCCACCATGCCGGCGATCGGCGTGAGCGGTCATCTTCACACTTCCCTCGGAACCGGGGCCCTTCTCCCGACGGGTCTCGAGCCGGCGGCATTCAAACAGGCCCTCAGGCAGCCTGACCCGAATCTGGACGGCCCGGCGATGGTCGTCGTCCGGCTCAAGAGCGGCGTGTCGCCCGCCGCAGGCCGGACGTCGCTCCAACGCATCGTCACCACCGCGGACAAAGTCATGGCCGCCGATCCCAACGGTCAAGGCGACACCTACGAGCTGCTCTCCGTCCAACGCCCGGCCGAGATCGTCAACTACCAGTCGACGGGCGCCACGCCGGCGCTCCTCGCCCTCGGTCTCGCGGCCGGTGCGCTGGTGGCCCTGGGCCTCACCCTCGCCGCGTCGGTCCGGCGGCGGCGCCGGGACCTGGCGCTGTTCAAGACGTTCGGCTTCACCCAGCGTCAGCTGGCCGCGGCCGTGGCGTGGCAGGCGTCGGTGGTGGCGGTCATCGGGATCGTCGTCGGCGTGCCCGTCGGGATCATCGCCGGCCGCTGGCTGTGGATCCTCTTCGCCAATGCGATCGATGCCGTCCCGTCTCCCTCGGTGTCCGTCGTCGACGTCCTCGGCGTCGCCCTCGGCACGCTGGTCCTGGCGAATCTGGCGGCGGTCGTTCCGAGCCGGATGGCGGCGCGCACCCCGACGGCCCTGGTGTTGAGGGCCGAGTAGACCCGAAGGTGCCAGGGTGGCCGCTACCTCAGGGTCGACCACGCCTCGTGGGTCGAGCCCAAGGACGAACGACGTCTCCGGCGGCAGCAGCCTCGGTCAGCTTCGCGACGTCCGCCGGGTGCGACACCATCGCCAGGTGGCTCGACGGGACCTCGATGACGGTGGCACCCATGCGCTGAGCGAACAGCCGCTCGGCGTCGGGCGGGATGGCTTCATCGTCCGTGGCGACCAGGTACCACGAGGGCAGTGACTTCCAGGCCGGGACACCCATGACGTCGTCGAACGCGGTGACCGCCAGCGGCTGCTGAACGGCGTAGAGGACTCTCGCCTTGACCGGATCAACGTCAGCCGCGAAGTGGTGCACGAAGTCGTCCTCTGAGAGCCAGACGAAACCCCTCTCGTCCACGGACTTGTGGACCAGCGCCGGCGTCACGGGACCCTGCGCCAGGAGCGCACCCAACGACTCTCCTTCATCGAGCCCGAAGGCGGCGACGTAGACCAGACCGACGACGCTCGGTGCGTCCGTGCCGAGTGCCGTCATGATCTGACCACCGTACGAGTGCCCGACGACGACAGTCGGGCCATCCTGGAGGGTGAGCACCTGGCGCAGCCGGGCCACATCGTCCGCCAGCGAGGTCAATGGGAACTGGGGGGCAGTGACCTTGTGGCCCTCGGCCTGCAGTTGCTCGATGACGCCGCTCCAGCTCGAGCCATCGGCCCAAGCGCCGTGGACAAGGACGACAGCGGTCTCCGAATGGCTTGATTTCATTGTGTTCTTCCTTTCTTCTCGGGTGGCGTGACTGACGACGCAATGTGTCGACTCAACGTGTCGACCCGGGCGGACGGCGCCACCCCCGCTGGTCGTTCACCCACCGAGGTGGTCCCGGTGGAGACCCGTCGCGGCATCGAGAAGCGGTGCGAGTTCATCGACGATCACGTCGAGCGGTCCGACGTCCTGGCGAATCCTGGCGAGGACGATGGCACCTTCCAACGCGCTGATCGCGAGCACGGCGAGCTGCGGGGAGCGCTCGGCAGGTACGCCTCTGCTCTCGAGTGCTGCAGCCAGCGGTTCCTGCCAGAGCTCGAATGCCTGGGCGATGACCCCACGGAGCTCGTCGTGGTTCGCGGAGACGTCAGCCGCGGCCGCCACCAGCGGACACCCGGCCGTGTAGCCGGCGGAGAGGAACTCGTCGCGCCAGCCCTTCACGATGCGCGCGAAGAGCTGGCCCGGGGTGGACACGTCGTCGGAGCGGAGGGCCCGTTCGGTCATGCGACCGGCCACTCCCCCCATGTAGAGCAACGCCTCGGTGACGAGTTGGTCCTTGCCCTCGGGGAAGTAGTGCCGCAGCGAACCCCAGGGTGCATCCGCGTCCGCCACGATCTCACGCATTCCCGTACCCGAGATCCCCTGGCGCCGGATCAGCTGGCCGGCACTGCGCACCATGCGCTCTCGCGGTCCGAGCGGCGGCCGCGGCGTGCGCGTCCCTTCACCAGGCGGCGTGTCAGTCCCTTCCGCACCTCGGCCGGGTGGTTGACTAAGACGATCGTCATAACTCATACTCAGGATTATGACAGATGTAATAACGAAAAGCCAGAGGTTGGTCCACCCGAGCCTTCACACCCTGGAGGCGCAGGATCTGCTGGCCGTCGGCGCCATGGCCGCCCGGTGCTCCCGAGAGACGATCTACCACCGCTTTC
The DNA here is from genome assembly GCA_035602795.1 of Acidimicrobiales bacterium. GTDB lineage: Bacteria > Actinomycetota > Acidimicrobiia > Acidimicrobiales > RAAP-2 > Bog-473. Next base: position 12,012 of record DATNLP010000225.1, read on the forward strand.
ACGGTTTCATCGACCTCCCCACCTATCTCGCCAGCCTGCTCACGACCGACCAGACGACGATCGTCGCCTGGTCGCAGGGATGCTGCGTCGGCTTCGCCTCACTGGCGGGAGGTCCTCAGGGGCACGAGGTGGCCGTCCTCGTGGAGGACCGCTGGCAACGACATGGCGTGGGGAGCGCGCTCATCGAAGGCGTCGTCGAGGTGGCCCGGCAACGCCACCTCTCGCTCCTGCACGCCGACGTGCTGCACGAGGATGCCTTCAGCCTTCGCATCCTCGGCCGATACGGCCGCTTGGAGGTGGCGCTCGACTACGGCTGCTACTCGGTCGTCGTCCACCTCGAGGAGAACCCCGCTCCGACCGACCACTCCGATGGTCGGGCTAATGGGGCGATCAATGGTCGAGCTAGTGGGGCGATGGCCGAGTTGTCGAGCCATGTTTGGTCCAACTGAGCAGACAGGCGAGGCTGCCCGTTCTTGGAGGTTCGAGACCGCTTCCCTAACCGCCCAACGCCGAGATCGGCACCACCTCGGCGCTCGGATGGGGCGGTCCGTCGGCCAGCACCCAGCGCACCAGCATGTAGCCCTCGAGCCGACCGCCCGTGTCGAGCCAGTTCTCGACGCCCGGTCCGGGGTTCGTCGGCGCAATGACGAGGCGCCACGAGCCGTCGCTCGACCGCGTGGCGTTCTCGTTGTTCAGGTTCGTCGTCGTGTAGCGGTAGTCGAAGCTCTCCATCCACGGGGACGTGAGCGTGAGCCCCCAATAGAGGAACGGCTTGTCCGGCTCGTGCACCGTGACCACGAGGGCCTCGTCCGCATCGAGCTTGAAGCGGCCACCGTGGTACGTCATCTCCGCGTTGGAGTGCGAGCGCACCTCGTCCTCCTGCGCG
>DATNLP010000228.1:0-8508 GCA_035602795.1 Acidimicrobiales bacterium
GTAGTAGCGCTCGAAGCCGAGGCCGAGGGGCCAGGTGTCGAACGGTCCGGCGGCCGATCGCTGCCACCGGGGTGTCAAGTGCCATTTGCCGACCGCCATGGTGGAGTAGCCGGCGTCTCGCAGCAGGCGGGGGAGCGTGGCGGCGGACTTGGGCAGGCGGGCGTTGTAGCCGGGGAAGGCCAACGGGATGTCGGCCAGGAAGCCCATCCCCACCGCATGGTGGTTGCGCCCGGTGAAGAAGGAGGCCCGGGTGGGCGAGCACAGCGAGGTCACGTGGAACCGGTTGAAGCGCGCGCCCCCGGCCGCCAGGGCATCGATGTGGGGCGTGCCGACGTCGGACCCGAAGGCCCCGAGGTGCCCGAAGCCGGTGTCGTCCAGGACGATGACGATCACGTTCGGCGCCCCCTCGGGCTTGGGCTCGGGCGGGAAACGGGGCGTGGAGTCGGCGGCGGTGAAGCCGATCTGCTGCGGTTCTTCCATGGCCGGAGAGGGTAGACGGTCAACTCGTAGGGCTAACGTTGCCGGCGATGCAGGGTCACCTCCCTGGACCGCCGCAGCCGCACTTTCCCGAGGGGCTCGGGCCCTTCATCGGCTACGTAGCGACGCGCGAGCCCCGGCCGCTCGACGAGCGGGCACCCGAGGAGCCGGGTTGGGCCGACGCTCCGGAGGGGTTGCTCGACGTGTTCGACGACGTGGGCGACTGGGAGCCAATGCACCGGCCCCTCATAAAGGTCACGGCGGTGATCCTCTCCGTGTCGCTGGTGGTGGCCGGCGTGGGCACCGTTCTCGAGGTGTTGCTGACGGCACGCTGAGGTGGCACGGTCCGAGGGGTGGCACGGTCGGGGACGTCTCAGGGCCGACGGGAGCGCCTCCGACGCACCACGAGCCAGGCCACCGTGGCGATGACGACCAGCGAGGCCACCACGATCCCGACGACGGCCGCCGTCGTGCGGTTGCTTGGCGCCGCGGCCGTAGTCGTCGTTACCCGCGGCGCCGTAGTGGTCGTAGACGGCGAGGTGGTCGTCGTCGTGGTGGATGGGGCGGACGAGGAAGAGGGCGCGGCGAAGGCCACGACGTGGGTGGCCGAAGTGGCCAGGAGCAAACCTGCGCCCACGGAGGGAGTCGGGAAGTGATTAGCCGGGGCGCCGATGGTGGCCTGCTGCTGCACGCTGCCGGAGGTCGGGTTGAGCCCGTAGAGGACGCCGTTCTGGCCGATGGTCCAGACGAGGCCGCCGGCGACGATCGGGGGGCCGCCGCCGGCTGGCGAGCGCCACAAGAGCTGCAAAGCCGGAGGCGAGGTGGAAACCTGGACGGCGATCGGGCCGGCAAAGCACGGCAAGAAGACCGTCGTCCCCTCGATCGCCACCCCACCGTCGATGTCCTCGCTGCACGCCGCCGGCAGCGCGGCCTCCTGGCCACCGATGCCTCCGAGGGCCGACCCGTTGAGGAGGTACACGATGCGCGACTTGCCGGCGAGGACGACCTGGCCGTCGGGCAGGAGGGCCGGCGCGTCGGACATGTCCAGGTCGCTCGCGTTGTTCGCCGGCCAGTTCGACGGTGCGAAATACTGCACGAGCGTCATGGAAGGGGAGAGCTCCAGCACCGAGTCGCTGTCGTCGTAGGGCTCGCTGGCGGAGTACACGGAGCCGTTTCCCGCCGATACCCAGACGTTGCCGCTCGAGTCGACCACGGGGGCGGCGCCGCCCATCCAGATGGCGCCCTGGTTGTCGCTGGCAGCGGCGTCGACGGTGAATACCGACGCCGTCCCACCGGTCTCGGGGACGGAGATCACCCGGCCCCGGTAGGAGGCGCAGTCGCCGTAGTTCCCGCCCATGCCGAAAACCACGTGGCCCTCGTCGAGCGTCAGGCCGGTGCGCTGGAGCAGGTTGGCCGGTGTAGCGCCGGCCGGGTCGACGGCCTGGGTCAGCTCGATCTTCCCCGTCTCGGTGTCGAGGCCCACCAGCGTGTGGGCGGGCGATCCGTTGACCAGTTCGTCGGCCACGGCGAAGATCTCCGACCGGCTGGGGTCGATCACCGGCGTCCCGGTGATCCCGACGGTGGGGGAGATGTCGCCGCATGGGAGCGACTGGGATGGGACCGGCGTGGCGACGTGGGTCGACCAGACGACGGCGCCCGTCGTCGCCGACAGGGCGTACACGGTGTCGTTCTCCGTCGCGACGTAGACATTGCCTTCGAAGACCAGGGGTTGGGTATAGAGCTCTCCGTCGAGGGCCGGCGACGTCCAGGCGCGAGAGGACAGATCGACCGAGGACACCGACGTGGCCACGCCGCTTCCCTCAGGGTCTCCGTGGTAGACGGTCCACGACGCCCCGGACGCCGACGCCGGCGACGTGGTGGAGGTTGGTGCGGCCAGAGCGGAGAAGGAGCCGCTGAGCATGACCAACAGAGCGGACAGGCCACAGAGCACAGCTGCTCGTGACGCCCGTGTCGCAGCGGCGTGGTGGCGCGGCCAATCGATGGACGGAGACTACCGGCGCCCTACGGCTTGATGCCCGCGGCTCAGGCGCGCGCGGTCGCCTCCGCCCACCCGGCCGCGCCGGCCAACCCGGCGTCGTCCCCACATTGCGCCGGCACGATCGCCAGGTCGGACGGGTGGTGCTCGGGACGGCTCAGGACGACGTCGCGCACGGCGGTGAAGAACTCCTGCTGGCGTCCGAGCCCACCTCCGATGACGACCCGCTCGGGGTAGAAGCACATGATCAGGTTCTCCACCCCTGCCGCGCTGACCGCCACGGCGTCCTCCCAGATGGCGGACGCCGCGGCGTCCCCCGCCTCTGCGGTGGCCTGCAGGGCTTTGGCGTCGAGGCGGCCGAGGCCGCCGTCCCGGGCCAGGGCCGCCATGCCGCTGCCCGATCCGAGCTCCTCGAGCGTGGCCGGTCGGCCGGAGTGCCAGGATCGCCAGTCGACGACCGTGTGGCCGAACTCGGCCAGGGACCGCCTTCCCCGTACCAGGCGCCTGCCGTGGACCACACCCGCTCCGATGCCGGTCGAGACGGTCAGATAGGCGACGTCCTCGGCCCCGACTCCCGCGCCGAAGTAGGCCTCTCCGACGGCGGCCAGGTCGGCGTCGTTGGCGACGTGCACCGGAACTCCGAGGCGGTCCGTGAGCGCGGCCCGCGAGAGCTGCTGCGACCACTCCGGCGGGAGATGGGGGGCCCAGAGCAGGTGACCGGATTCGTAGTCGACCACCCCTGGCAGCCCGACCACCGCGTGCGCCAGGTCGCTACCGTCAATTTCGCGGCCCACGTCGGTGATCAGGTCGATCAGCGCGGCGGCGGCCACGGTGTCGGCCGGCGTGGGCAACGCTCGGCGGACCAGGACGTGGCCGTCGGCGTCGACCAGGGCGGCCCGCATCTGGGTCCCACCGATGTCCGCCGCGAGGACGGTGTCCGCTCCCATCGGCGAGGCTGTTACGCCGTGACTTCCCCGGGGCCATAGCCGCCTTTGCGCAGCAGCCGGCGGAGGCTCGCGACCTGCTCGGCGCTGATGTCCTTCTGGCGGGGTCGTTCGAACGTCTCGGTCTCACCGCCCATGGTGACGAGGTAGTTGCCACGGTGGGTCTCCTGCACCGTCGCCACTGCTTCGAGGAGTGAGAGCACCGCGTGCCACTCGATGTTGTGGCTGAGGGGATGCCGGAAGACATGGGCCATGGTGTCCCGCTGGTGGTTGTTGAGATGTCCCTCGCCCACATCAGCTCCCCTCGTCATGGCCGCCGTCGGCGTGGGCACATCCTCGCGCGGCCACCCGGCGAGCGTCGCGCCCAAACGGCCCAGCGCTCCCGGCCAGGAGGCGGCCGTCCCATGTCATGCGGGCCGCCTGACCTGATAGCTCACGACGGGCTGCCCGGCCATGGCCCGCTCCAACACCGGCTCGACGACCGGGGTCAAGAAGGCGGCGTAGGCCGCCGTCAGATGGTTGTCGTCGCGGTAGACCACGAGGTTGTCGACCATGACGGCGCAGGTCGTCAGGGTGCAGAACCACGGCTGCGTGTCGACGTAGCTCCCGCCGTTGTCGTTGACGACCGTGGTCTCGGCGGCGATGCCGCTCTCGTTCAAGCCGACGCCGATCGGCACGGTGCAGGCGGTGGCGGACGTGAGGTGGGCCGAGAGGCACCCCGGCACGTCGAACGGCGGCTTCGGGACGGGGCCGAACATCAGGACCTGGGCTCCGAGGCTGCGTATGGCGCTAACCTCCTGCCCGATGCCCGAGAGCCAGACGGGGCCGTACGGCGTGAAGTTGTAGACATCGGTGTAGTGCCGCGCCACGCCCAGGATCACGAGGGCCGGATGGATGGCGGCGATCTGGTTCAGCACGTCCTGGCGCCAGTCGTCGCACTCGTAGAACGTGCGTCCGAGCACCGGGCTGAAGATGGGCAGCGGGAAGGGTGGACAGGTGGCCTTGGTCCAGGTGATCAGCTTCCAGCCGAATTGCTCCGCCGCCGCGTTGACCGCCGGGTACCACATCGCCGCATGCGAGTCCCCGAAGAGCACCACGGTGGTCGACGAGTCCGTGTCGCCCGAAATGCAGGGCTGCAGCGAGGTGTCGGTGTAGCTGTCCAGGCATCCGTTCACGAACACCGGAGGCTCGTCGGCATTGGCGTCCGGGAGGGTGGGCTCGAGGTTGGCCGGTACGTCGTTGACGGGAAGCGTGCGGGCCACCTGCCGGTTGATGGCCTCGGTCGCCTCGTATTGCTGGGCCAGCACCGGGTTGGCCGGCGGCGGGGTGTCGAGGTCCGCCGCCGCCGCCTTCGTCGACGCGCGCAGGGCGGCCGCCGCCACGGGAGCGTGGCCGGTGCCGGTGAGGCTGGGCAGCGAGACGACCGAGAGCACGCAGGCGCCGACGGCTCCGAGTGACAGCGCCGCGCCCAGGCCGAGACTTCGTCGTGGTCGAGCGGTGAGCCAGGCCGACAGGCGGACCGGGCGTTCGATCACGACGAACGTGGCCACCGCCACCAGGAAGCTGAGGCCGGCCACGCCGAGGTTCTGCTCCAGCGACAGGGGGTGCCCCAGCGCATCCGGTACGAGGATCAGGAAGGGCCAGTGCCAGAGGTACCACGAGTACGACGCCCGCCCGACCACCTGCATCGGAGACGTCCGCAGTATCTGGACCGGGCCGCGGGTGGGCCGGTCACCGCACCCGGCGGCGATGATGGCCGCCGCGCCGAGGACGGGCACGAGCGCCGCCGTGCCCGGGAAGGCCGTGGTGGAGGTATAGGTGAAGACGGCCCAGGCGACGAGCCCCAGCCCGATCCAGCCCACCAGCGGCCGGCCCCGGAGCCGCCCGAGCTCGGGGGCGCACAACGCCACCAGTCCGCCCACGGCCAGCTCCCACGCGCGCGTGGGGAGCGAGAAGAAGGCCCAGGGCTGGTTGGCGTTGGTGAGCCAGACGGAGAACGCGCACGAGCTGACCGCGATGACGCCCAACACCGCCACCGCGGACGTGCGCGAGGGCCGTCGCCGCCACGCCATGGAGGCGCAGAGGAGCACGGCCGGCCAGATCAGGTAGAACTGCTCCTCCACCCCGAGTGACCAGTACTGCTGGAACGGCGAGGGTGGCGCGGACGCCGTGAGGTAGTTGGTGGACACGAACGCGAAGCGGTAATTGCCGACGTACAGCGCGCAGGACAACCCGTCCTTCAGGACGGACCGGGCGGTCAGGGGCGGCAAGATCACCGCCGAGGCAATGGCGGTCACGGCGAGGACGAGGAACGAGGCGGGCAGGAGCCGGCGGATGCGGCGCCCGTAGAACCCGCTGAAGGAGAGCGCACGCCGCTCCCGGACCTCTCGCCACAGGTGGCCCGTGATCAGGTAGCCCGAAATGACGAAGAAGACGTCCACCCCGACGTAGCCCCCCGGGACCGCGCCGACGTGGGCGTGGTAGAGCACGACGGCCAGGATGGCGACCGCCCGGAGGCCTTCGATGTCCTTGCGGAAGCCTCGTCGCCGGCTGCGGCGGGTCGGGCGGTCCGTCCGGGTCTCCACCACCTGGTCAACCGCGACATCCACTCCGCGGGGAAAGGTAGCACCGGGGTTCCCGAGCGCGAGGGAGGCCACCTGGCGCCGCCCCGGCGCTTCGGGAAGAGTGGGTGGCGAGCTGCGCCAGGCGCGCCGAGGGAGGTGGCCATGAGGTTTCTCGACCGGATCGACGCCGGCCGCCACCTGGCCGAGGCCCTGCTGCATTCGGGGGTCGAGGGAAACCCGGTGGTGCTCGGGCTCCCCCGGGGCGGGGTGCCCGTGGCGTACGAGGTCGCCGCAGCGCTGGGGGCGCCGCTCGACGTCATCGTGGTGCGGAAGCTCGGTGTGCCCTTCCAACCCGAGCTGGCCATGGGCGCCATCGGGGAGGGCGGGATCCGGGTGGAGAACCGCGACGTGCTGAGGTCGACGGCGCTCGGCGAGGTCGAACTCGGCTCGGCCGAACAGCGCGAGCGCGACGAGCTGAACCGCCGCGCCGGCGAGTATCGCGGCGACCGCCCCCGGGTTGACCTGCGGGGGCGGCACGCCGTCCTGGTCGACGACGGCATCGCCACGGGCTCGACGGCGCGCGCGGCCTGCCAGGTGGCGCGGGCGCTCGGGGCCTCCCACGTCGTCATGGCGGCCCCGGTGTCGTCGCAGCTGGCGCTCTCCGGCCTGGCCGACGTGGCGGACCAGGTCGTCTGCGTCGAATCGCCCGAGCCCTTCTACGCCGTGGGTGAGTGGTATGTCGACTTTTCGCAGACGTCGGACCGCGACGTCTGCGAGCTCCTGCGTCGCTCGGCCATCCGGGCTGGAAGCGGACCGACCCCGGCGCCGGACCCGTGACCGAGACGCCGCCGGACCGGCCCGCGCCCATCGGGACCTCCGGCCCGGCCGATGCAGCCGTGTCGCTCCGTCTGCACCGCTGGTCCGACCGGGCGGTCGTCGCCGTCGCCGTCATCGCCCTGGCATCGGGCTTCGGGCAGTTCGGCGTCGTCGCCGCCCTGGGGGATGTGTCCACGCAGCTCGGCCACGTGGCGGCGGGGTCGTCCATCGCCGACAAGGTCGGGTTGTCGGGGACGAGCCTCGGGATCGGGCTGGCCGTCATCCGCCTGGCGTCGCTCGGCAGCCTCCCCCTCATCGGGATCGCGGACCGCCTCGGGCGGCGGCGGGTGATTCTCGTCGTGACGATGGCCGGCCTGGCGCTCACCGTGGTCGCGGCCGCCAGCCCCGGGTACTGGTGGTTTGTCGTCATCTTCGCCTTCGGGCGCCCGTTGCTCAGCGCCACCAATGCGTTGGCCGAGGTCATGGCGGCCGAGGAGACCAGCTCGCACGACCGTGCGGCGGCCGTCGCGCTGATCGCGGCCGGGTACGGGGTCGGAGCCGGGCTCTCCGCGATCGTGCACAGCCTGGCGTCGGGGGCGCTCGGGTTCCGCGGCATCTTCGCCCTGGCCGTGGTGCCGCTCGTGGTGGTCTACCTCATGCGCGGCCGGGTCGAGGAGCCCAACCGGTTCATGGTCGCCGAGGTGGCCACGGAACACCCGACACCGATCCTGGGCGCCGTCGGCCCGCGCTACCGCTCGCGGGTCGTCGTCCTGGCCCTGATCGCCTTCGCCCTCTCGGTGATCACCGGCCCGGCCAACAGCTTCGTGTTCCTGTTCGCTCAGGACGTCCTGCACCAGGCGGGGTACGTGACCGCGCTCATGGTCGTGGCGGCGGGCGTCACCGGCCTGCTGGGCCTGCTGGCGGGCCGGTGGCTGGCCGACCACGTCGGGCGCCGGCCGACGTGCAGCGTCGCCATGGTCGCCGTGGCCTTCAGCGGCGCGCTGTGCTACTCCGGGTCACGTCCGGCTCTCCTGGTGGGGTACACCGTCGGCGTCTTCTGCGGCTCCATCCTGGCTCCCGGTATCGGTGCCCTCCTGACCGAGCTCTTTCCGACCTCGGTGCGCGCGTCCGTCGCGGGCTGGTGGACGACGGCGGGTGTGCTGGGCGCCGTGGGAGGCCTGGTCGCCTTCGGCGCGGTGGCGGACGTCGGCAATCGGTTCGGCGAGGCCGCCAGCCTGGTCTTCCTGCCCGCCGCCCTGGCGTCCGCCCTCTTCTGGCTCCTGCCCGAGACCCGCGGCCGGGAACCGGAGTCGCTGTGGCCGGAGGGCGCTTAGGTGTAGGTGAAGGTCATGGCGTTGGACGTGCCGCCCGCCGTGGTGACGGTCACCTGGGCGGTCCCGGACCCCGACGGGGGTGGCACGGTGACGCTGCAGGTGTTCTGCGCGGGACAGCTGGTCGGCGCCACCTGCCCGTTGAACGTGGCCACGATTTGGCCCGAGGAGCTCAAGAAGTTGGATCCGGCGATCTGGATGCCCTGACCGGCGCTCCCGCTCGCCGGGCTGAGGGAGGCGATGACGGGCGGACCGCTGGCCGCGACGGGCGGGGCCGTGCTCGTCGTGGTGGACGTGGCGGCGGTGCCGCCGGCGGTGGTCGGGTGGGGGCGGGCCGTATGCGCCTTGGGCACCGTGGTCGTCGCTCCGGGGCGCGGCGG
>DATNLP010000248.1:0-17789 GCA_035602795.1 Acidimicrobiales bacterium
GGAGCGCCGGGGTCGTCGGGTCCGCGCACGAGCCAGACAGCCGAGCGCCAACACGATCTCGAAGGCATCGACCACCTGGTTGTCGATCAAGGACCAAATGTGACCCGTGTGAGGAGTAAAGAACGTGACGGCGTAGGCGGCGAGCAGCGCGGTTGCGGCCAGGTAGAGGACGACCGCCGGGTCGCGGAGCGACCGGTGATGCCGCTCGCGGTTCCTTTGCCTTCGACCTTACCCACCACGTCGAAATCGGTGTTTCAGCTTCGATACTTGACAAATTCAATCGAGATTCGAGTTGCAGCCCGGTCGCTAGTTGGATCGAACACTTCTACGACTCCCGAGCGCCCCCATAGCTCGCTCTGGTGCCTGCTACCGATCGAGTTCGAGGCCCTGCACTCGGTTCAGATCCAGACCTGACTCTTACAAGCGTGGTCCGGAAACGGGTCAAGGTCACTCTTCCGCTCAAATCAAAAGAATCCCCTGGTAGAGGTGCCCGCGCCGCGCGACTAGCGAGCCGGGCCCCATTCTCCTGTCCTTGTCCATTCAGTTAAACCGAATCGAATCGATGCACAAAGCGGACAGCTGCAGATGGGCTTGACCCCCTCTCGGGAGACCGTGGTCGACCGGCCCCGCCAAGTGGGCAAAAATGGGCGTGTGTCTGCGTCTGACGATCCGGGAGGGACCGGGCGGCTGACGCTGTCCGACCTGGTGGAGCGCACCGGCGTCCCAGCGAGCACCATCCACTATTACCGCCGCAGCGGACTCATTCCGACGCCAGAACGACAGTCGGCCAATCGGTTCGCCTACGAGGAATGTCACGTTGAAGCCATCCTTCGAATCCGGGCTCAGGCAGACGCCGATCCGGCCGAATGTCGGACGAGGATCGTGGCCGCGGCGATCGACGCGTTCAAGACGCGCAGCTACGCCGAGGTCTCGGTGAGCGACATCGCCGAGGCAGCCAAGATGGCAAAAGGCAACGTATACCGGTACTTCCCATCTAAAGAGGCCCTCCTCACTGCCTCTATCGAGACGCTGCTCGTCGACACGACCGAGCGTTTCCAGTCGACGCTCGACTCCATGGGTGGGGCCGATGCACTTAGGCACGACGGTGACAAGCTGGCCCTCCTCCTCGGGTACGTCGTGGCAGATGTCCTGCCGATGCTCCTTGAACTCGGGAGCCGCGCCGCAAAAGGCCACGAGCCGAGCGACCAGTTGGCGCGCAAGGTGCTCCGTACTTTGGCGCAGACAGCTGGACAACCGTTTGTGTCGAAAGATCAGGAAGACGATGACGAGGCCGCCGTGAAAGCCGGGCTCCAGGTGATTCAGTCAGTCTTCGGCACGGTCCTGACCTGGGCGGTCGGCACGGACTGGCCGCCCGATTACGTCACTTGACCCGCGCTTTGCGGTTTGCCGCGGCCAAAATCGCTTGACGGATGTGCGCCTGAGAACGTACAACTGGTGACCAATCGGTCATAGTTCTACGCCATTCATACGGCAGGGCTGTGAATATTGGCGCTCACCAGGGATGCTCGACGGACCGCATGACGTCGCCCGATTTGTGAGACCCCGGCGAAATCACGTGCCGGACACTTGACAGGGGCTGGCAGAGCACGTACAAAGACTGACCATCCGGTCATTCTCCTACACCTCCACCGTCGGCGCTCCTGTCGGGCTGCCCTCTGCCTCTGAGATTCTGGGCCGCGCCTCCAGGGAGAACTTCCCCGTTGCGTCTGCGGTCCTCCCTAGGGAGTCTCGGCGGCATCTCTTCGCGTTCTATGGCTTCGCACGCCTGGTCGACTACGTCGGCGACGACTACGGCGGCGACCGCTTGGAGGCTCTGAACTGGCTCGAGCGTGAAACCCGGTTCACGCTGGACGAGCTGCAGGACGCCAGGGCGGAGGCGGAGAGCCGTCACCCCTTGGTCGTAAAGGCCGCCACGTCGGTTCGTGAACTCAGGATCGACCCTCAGCCCCTGTTCGATCTCATTGAGGCCAACCGAAGAGACCAGCAGGTCGCCTCCTACGAGACGTTCGAGCATCTCCTCGCCTATTGCCGCCTCTCGGCGAACCCCGTGGGTCGCCTGGTTCTCGGCGTCTTCGGGGTCCAGGGGACGGATCAGGTTGTCTGTTCCGACGCCATCTGCACCGGTCTCCAACTGGCCGAGCACTGGCAGGACGTCCTCGAGGACGCTCGAGCTGGTCGCGTCTACCTCCCCAGCGAGGATCTGAGCCGCTTCGAAGTCGATGCCGACGTGCTCGCCCGGGGGCAAGCCACCCCACAGTTCCGGGCTCTGATGGTCTTCGAGGTGGCCCGTGCCCGATCCTGGCTCGACCGAGGCCTCCCACTCCTGACCCTGGTCAGTGGGCGGACCCGCTGGGCGGTGGCCGGGTTCTGGGCCGGGGGTCATGCAGCACTCGACGCCATTGCAAAACGGGATTTCGATGTCCTCCGTCCCGCGTCCAGGCGGCCGGGCTTGTACTGGGCTCGCCACATGGCCAGAGCCGTCAGGTCGAACGCCATCACCGCGGGGACGCAATGACCAAGACCCGATCCGGAGAGCCTGCTGTCGACCAGGCGTACGACCGTTGTGAGGCCATCACTGCGGCAGAGGCTCGCAACTTCTCCTACGGGATCAAGCTTCTGCCGCCGCCCAAGCGCCGGGCAATGTCGGCTCTCTACGCCCTTGCCCGACGTATCGACGACATCGGCGACGGGGACGCTGAGGCGGCGCAAAAGCTCGATGCACTGGCCCAGGTTCGAAAAGACGTCGTCGAGCTTCCGGGTGATCTCTCTCGGTGGATCGCCACCGCCGACCCGGTCATGATCGCCGTCTCCCACGTCTGCAGACATTGGCCATTGCCGATCACGGCCATTGAGCAGCTGATCGACGGCTGCGAAATGGACGTGAAAGGGACCCGCTACGAAACCTTCGAGGACCTCGTTGGTTATTGCCGACGGGTTGCGGGAACCGTCGGTCGACTCAGCTTGGCCATCTACGGCGGTGCCGACACGCCGCGGGCGAACAGCCTCGCCGACGACCTGGGAGTGGCCCTGCAGATTACGAACATCTTGCGCGACGTCGTGGAAGACAAGGAGATGGGCCGGGTCTACCTGCCAGTCGCCGATTTGGCTCGCTTCGGAATCGGGCCCGATTTGGAGGGTGATGAAGACGACGTCGTTGCACTTCTCGCCTACGAGTCGGGCCGGGCAGAGGAGTGGTACGGCTTGGGACTCGAACTCCTGCCGCTGCTCGACCGCCGCTCGCGGGCCGCCACCGCGGCAATGGCGGGGATCTACCGGCGACTCCTGACGTCGATTCGTCGAGACCCGCGGGCCGTGCTCAGAGGGCGGATGTCGTTACCCGCATGGGAAAAGAGCGCGGTAGCACTCCGCGCGCTAGCGCTCGGAGCAGCATGACGACGCGCGAGCACGGCACCCTTTTTGGCCGTCATGTCGTCGTCGTGGGTGCGGGCTTGGCCGGTCTCTCGGCCGCCCTCGAGTGCGCCGACCTCGGTGCCCGGGTCACGGTCCTCGAACGCCAGCGGCGTTTGGGCGGCCTCACGTGGTCGTTTTCGCGCAACGGCGTCTCCATGGACAACGGCCAGCATGTGTTTCTCGCCTGTTGCGATGCGTACCTGGGCTTCCTCGACCGGATCGGAGCGGCCGACGGGGTGGTGCCTCCGCGGCCATTGGACGTTCCGGTTGTCGCCCCCGGTACGGATGGACCAATGGTGGGGCGTCTCCGCCGACAAGACCTGCCCGTTCCGTTCCATCTGGCGGGCGCACTCTTGCGCTACCAACACATCTCGCTGCGGGATCGCCTTGCCCTTGGGAGGGCGCTGGCGGCCCTCCACCGCCTCGACCTCGAGGACGACCGACTGGACGACGTCACCTTTGGCGCATGGCTGGCTGCTCACGGACAGTCGAAGGCAGCGATCGCCGCCGTCTGGGATCTAATCACCGTCCCTACGGTGAACCTCCCTGCGTCGGAGGCGTCGCTCGCCGTCGCCGCCATGGTGTTCAAGACCGGGCTGCTTTCCTCTCGGCAGGCGTCGGACATCGGTTGGAGCGCGATCCCCTTGGGGCGTCTCCACGGCGAGCGGGCAGCCGCGGCATTACACCGTGTCGGAGCCGCCGTGCATTTGGGCGTGCGCGTGGCCGGCGTGGACGAGGACGGTGACGGCGGGTGGCGGGTGCTGACCGGTGATGGGCGGTTCGATGCCGACGCCGTGGTTGTGGCGGTACCGCACGAAGAGGCGTCCGCCATCGTGCCGAAGTGGGTGGACGGTCGTGCGCGCTGGTTTGAACTCGGGTCCTCGGCCATCGTCGACGTGCACCTGATATTTGAGCGGAGCGTCACGGGCTGGCCGATCATGGCGGGTCATTCCTCACCTGTGCAGTGGGTGTTCGATCGCACGGCCTCGTCAGGCCTGGAGCACTCTGGTCACCAATACCTCGCTCTCTCCTTGTCCGCCGCCGATCATGCGCTGGGCCGCCCGCCTGAGGAACTTGTGCGCCGCGTCGTCGAGGCGCTGGGTCAGCTGCTGCCGTCGGTGTCCGAGGCACGTCTGGTGGACGCGGCCGTGACAAAAGAGCGCAGGGCCACCTTTCGTGCCGCGCCCGGCACCCAATCACTTCGGCCTTCGGCCATAACGCGCCGCGCTGGCCTGGTGCTCGCCGGCGCATGGACTGACACAGGGTGGCCGGCGACCATGGAAGGCGCCGTGCGCAGCGGGAGTGCCGCAGCGCGGGCCCTTGCCGGGGTCTCCGCCACCCATGCCTGGATTCCTTCCCCCATCCCCCAAGCACACCCCAAGGAGGTGGCGTGATGACCATCACGCGCGTCGACGACATTCTCGCCCGCTCCCGCGAGGCCGTCCAACCGGCCATGCGGGCGGCCATCGACGGGCTGTCGCCCACCCTTCGCCCGATCGCTACCTATCACATGGGGTGGACCGATCCCGAAGGCAACGCAGTGAAGGATGCGCCGAGCGGCAAGGGCATCCGCCCCACCCTCGCCATCCTCGGTGCGCAGGCTGCACACGCGGAACCCGACATCGGTATGCCTGCTGGCATTGCCGTCGAGCTGGTGCACAACTTCTCGCTCATCCACGACGACATCATCGACGCCGACACCGAGCGGCATCACCGCCCCACGGTGTGGTCCGTGTTCGGCGTCGCGCCGGCCATCGTGGTCGGTGACGCTTTGCAGGTCCTGGCCCATCTGGTCCTGCTCGATGGCTCTGAACTCCACGGCGCGTCAGCCTCGGCTGCCCTGGCCAACGCGACAGCAGAGATGATCGCGGGCCAGTCACACGACATTGATTTCGAAACGCGTCGAGACGTCAGCGTGGATGAGTGCATGGCCATGTCGACCGCCAAGACCGGCGCACTTCTCGGGTGTGCTTCTTCCATTGGCGCGATCTTGGCCGGTGCCCCTCGGCCCACAGTGGAGGCGCTCCGCGACTACGGACGCCACCTCGGTCTCGCTTTCCAGGCGATCGACGACCTGCTCGGGATTTGGGGCGACCCCGCCACGACCGGCAAACCGGCCGGGTCCGACATTCGCCAGCGCAAGAAGTCCATGCCCTTGGTCTCGGCAATGACAGCCGAAGGCGACGACGCCGACGAGCTCAGAGCCCTGATCCTCGGGCCGCAGGAGGTAACGCAAACCCCGACAGCCATGGACTCCGACGATGTGGCGCGCGCAACGTATCTGGTCGAGGCATGCGGCGGCAAAGAGTGGACGACCGCGCAAGCCAAGACCAACCTCGACTCTGCGCTGGGCGCGCTGGACCGGGTACCCCTTTCAGCCGATGCCCACAGAGATCTGACCGAGTTGGCCGTGTTCGTAGTCGAGCGGGAGTCATGACGGCCGACGCCTGGGTATCGACCGCGAGCCTCAGCGAGGATGCGTCAAACGCGATCAAGGCGGCCCGTGAGCACCTGATCTCGTTACAGCACGACCAGGGTTGGTGGAAGGGCGAACTCGAGACCAACGTGACCATGGATGCGGAAGATCTTCTGCTGCGCCACTACCTCGGTATCCTCGACCCGTCTCAGGCTGCAGCGTCAGCCCGATGGATACGAAGCCAGCAGCGTGTCGACGGCACCTGGGCAACCTTCTACGGCGGGCCGGGCGACCTGTCGACCACCGTCGAGGCATACGTGGCGTTGCGGCTAGCCGGCGACAGACCGGACGAGGAGCACATGCACCGGGCTGCGGAGTGGATAGCCGGCCACGGAGGGCTTGCTGAGACGCGGGTCTTCACGCGTATCTGGCTGGCGGTCGTCGGGGCTTGGGACTGGGAGGACCTTCCAGTGGTTCCGCCCGAGATCATGTTCCTGCCGGACCGGGTACCGCTCAACATCTACGACTTCGCGTGCTGGGCCCGCCAGACGGTGGTCGCCTTGACGGTCGTCATGGCGCATCGACCAGCGCGAGCGTTGCCGTTTGGCCTCAAGGAGTTGATGGTCGGAGACCTGCAGCGACGGCACTCTCCGTGGGCGAGCACCGCCAGGCGCTTCGAACTGCTTGATGCCCTGCTGCACGCCTACGAGCGGCTGCCGGCGTGGTTCGCACCCCGTCGTCTCCTCCGGCGCGCCGCCCTGGCCCAGGCCGAACGCTGGATTATTCAGCGCCAGGAGGCAGACGGCTTGTGGGGCGGGATCCAACCGCCGACCGTCTATTCCATCATCGCCCTCCACCTTCTCGGCTACGGAGCTGACCACCCGGTGCTGCGGGCCGCCTTCGCCGGCCTCGACGGGTTCACCATCTGCGACGAGAAGGGTCGGCGCATCGAGGCGTGCCAATCGCCGGTGTGGGACACCGCGCTGTCGATGGTTGCGCTGACTGACGCCGGGGTGGGCGCCGACCACCCCGCCATGATCGCCGCACGCGACTGGTTGCTCGACGAGGAGATCCGAGTCTCGGGCGACTGGTCGGTGCGCCGACCAGGGCTGACGCCCAGTGGTTGGGCCTTCGAGTTCGCCAACGACAACTACCCCGACATCGACGACACGGCCGAGGTGATCCTCGCCCTCCGGCGGGCGGCACCCTCCGCCGCCGCCGACGCGGCGTGTGAGCGCGCTGTGCGTTGGACGTCGGGGATGCAGTGCGTCGACGGCGGCTGGGCCGCCTTCGATGCCGACAACGACAGCAGACTGGTCGCCGCCCTGCCGTTCTGCGACTTCGGAGAGGTCACCGACCCGCCCTCGGCAGACGTGACTGCCCACGTAGTGGAAATGCTCGCTGGCGAACCCACCACCGCCCCAACGGCACTTTCTCGGGGCGTGGAGTGGCTCTGGAGCAGGCAGGAAGTCGACGGGTCCTGGTTCGGCCGGTGGGGTGTCAACTACGTGTACGGGACCGGAGCCGCGATTCCCGCGTTGGTTGCGGCCGGTGTCGACGCCGCCGACAGCCGGATCCGGCGCGCCGTGAGGTGGCTCGAGGAGCACCAGAACGACGACGGGGGCTGGGGTGAGGACGTGCGTTCCTACGTCGACACGGAATGGATCGGACGTGGAGAGTCAACCGCCTCCCAGACGGCGTGGGCTCTCCTTGCTCTCCTCGCCGCCGGTCGTCGCGAGACCGAAGCTGTCGAACGCGGCATCACCTGGCTGGTGTGCCACCAGACCGAGGAGGGCACGTGGGACGAGCCCTCCTTTACCGGAACCGGGTTCCCGTGGGACTTCTCCATCAATTACCACCTCTACCGACTCGTGTGGCCACTCATGGCCCTCGGCCGAAACCAGCAGCCATGAAAGACCCCGGGGAGCGAACCAGTATCGGGCCGCGCGTGCTGCTGGCCGGGCCGCGGTCCTTTTGCGCCGGCGTGGAGCGGGCCATCGAGACCGTCGAGCGAGCCATCGAGCGGTTCGGACCTCCGGTGTACGTCCGCCGGCAGATCGTGCACAACCGCCACGTGGTCTCCGAGCTCGAGTCGCGCGGCGCGGTGTTCGTGCACGAGCTGGACGAGGTGCCCGACGGCGCCACCGTCGTGTTCTCTGCACACGGCGTGGCTCCGGCGGTGAGCGAAACCGCACGCGCCCGGGGCATGAAGGTGGTGGACGCCACCTGCCCGCTGGTGGCCAAGGTGCACCACGAGGTGCGGCGCTTCACCGAGCGGGGCTATCAGGTGGTGTTGATCGGACATCACGGCCACGACGAAACGGAGGGGACCCTCGGCGAGGCCGAGGGCGTCGCCTTGGTCGAGGAACCCGCCGACGTGGCGGCACTGGACGTGCGCGATCCGGAAAAGGTCGCATACATCACCCAGACGACCCTCTCTCCTCAAGATGTCGGCGGTGTGGTGCGCGAGCTGTCGAACCGCTTTCCGTCGATGATCGGCCCACGCTCGACTGACATCTGCTACGCCACCCAGAATCGCCAAGATGCCGTGGTCGCCATAGCCGGCGAATGCGATCTGATCCTCGTGGTCGGCTCGAACAACTCGTCCAATGCCGCCCGCCTGGTCGAGGTGGCCACACGTGTCGGGTGCCCGGCCACGCTCATCGAAGACGAGTCGCAACTCGGTCCGGACCTGGTCCGCGGGGCGAACACCGTGGGCGTCACCGCAGCTGCGTCAACCCCGCCCGCCGTCGTCGAGCGCGTCGTCGCTGCCCTCAACGCGTCATCGGTCGAAGAGCGGGTGCTCCGGACCGAGCAGGTCCATTTTCCCCTACCTCAGGAGGTCCGCTAGATGCCCGTCCCACTCCGTCAGAGCCTCAAGATCGGGTCCTACCTGGCGCGCCAGAAGCTGGCCGGCAGGGACAAGTTCCCGTTGATCGTCGAACTCGAGCCGCTGTTCGCCTGCAACCTCGAATGCAGTGGCTGCGGCAAGATCCAGCACCCGACCGAGATACTCCGCAAGCGTCTCACAGTCGACCAAGCGGTGGCGGCCATCGAGGAGAGCCGGGCGCCGATGGTCTCGATCGCCGGGGGAGAGCCTCTGTTGCATCCAGAGATCGACAAGATGACCGCGGCATTGCTGGATCGGGGGCGTTTCGTCTACCTCTGCACCAATGCGCTGCTGCTCGAACGAAAGCTCGACCGCTTCGAGCCGCACCCGAGGTTCAGTTGGGTGGTCCACATCGACGGGCTGCGCGAACGCCACGACGAGTCCGTGAGCCGGGCTGGAACCTTCGACAAAGCGATCGCGGCGATCAGAGCGGCCCAGGCCAGGGGTTTCCGGGTCACCACCAACACCACCTTCTTCACCACGGACTCCCCCCAGACCGTCCGCGAGGTGCTCGACTTCCTCAACGATGAGGTGAAGGTGGACCAGATGATGATCTCGCCCGGCTACGCGTACGAGAAGGCCCCGGACCAGGTGCACTTCTTAAGCACGAAGACGTCGACCAACCTGTTCGCCGAGGCGTTCGCCGACGGACGGCGCAAGCGCTGGCGGCTCAACCACAGCCCCCTGTTTCTCGATTTCCTCGAAGGCAAGGTGGACTACCAGTGCACCCCGTGGGGCATCCCGAGCTACTCCGTCTTCGGTTGGCAGCGGCCGTGCTACCTGATGGCCGATGGCTACGCCGAGACCTACCAGGAATTGATCGAGACCACCGACTGGGACAAGTACGGCAGAGGCCGGGACCCGCGTTGCGCCAACTGCATGGCTCACTGCGGCTACGAGCCAACGGCGGTCCTGGCAACGACCAAGTCGCTCCGCCAGTCGCTGCGGGCGGCGCTGGGAAACTGAGACTGAGCCGAGCTGCCCAAGGGCCCAGCGAGCGGTGGGACCCCGCCGGTGGCTCAGCCCATCTCGACGTCGTCGAGGTGCTCCTCGCGCCCCTGGGTGTGGCACTCCTCGGACGACCGCAGGCAGTACGTCGGCCGCAGGGCTTCGACGAAACCCAGCGCGTTGCTCGCGGCCACGATGGTGCCCGGCCACGCGCCGAGCATGGCGCCGACGGCGGCGTTGGACGACGGGTCCAGGATGTTGGCGGGCTCGTCGAGCCGCAGCGGGTTCGTCTCTCCCGCAAGCAGGATCACCAGCGCGAGCTTGGCCCGTTCGCTCCCCGGAGCGTCGAGGGGAGCTGGTCGGCGCGCCGTCAGGTGCGTCGCCCCTGTCGATCCCGGGCACGCCGGGCCTGCTAAAGCCGCACCGACCACGTGACCACTCCTCGTATACCGGCTGCTCGGATCGCGTTCTCGGCGCAGGATCGCCTGGAGATCCTGCGCATGATCGACCAATCGCTGCAGGGCGGCTCCCTCACTCTCGGACCGCACACACGCGAATTCGAGGAGGCATTTGCCCTTCGCCACGACGTGGCCCACGCCGTAGCGGTGAGCAGCGGAACGAGTGCCCTCGAGATCATTTTCCGGATCCTGGCCGTCAAGGATCGAGAGGTGGTGATTCCGACGAATACATTCTTCGCAACCGCGGCCGCCGCCGTGCATGCGGGGGGTATTCCCCGCCTAGCCGACATCTCCGCCGACTCGCTGGCTCTTTCGCCCGAAACGCTGGAAGCAGCTCTGACTCCACTGACGGCCGTGGTGGTCCTCGTCCATATCGGTGGGGTCATCACGCCCGAGATCGACGCCATACGATCCATCTGCGATCGCCGGGGGATCGTCCTGGTTGAAGACGCCGCCCATGCCCATGGCGCCAGCTTCGAGGGCCGAGCCGCCGGGACATTCGGCCACGCCGCCGCGTTCTCCCTTTACCCCACCAAGGTCATGACCAGCGGTGAGGGAGGGATGATCACGACCGGAGATGAGCAGCTGCGAAACGAAGCCATCGTCTATCGCGACCAAGGGAAATCCGGCTTCCTGGGGGGCGATCATGTCCGGATGGGCTACGCCTGGAGGATGAGCGAGCTGCACGCCGCCGTCGGCTTGATCCACCTTTCCCGCCTCAATGAGGCCATCGTTACCCGGCGCCGGGTTGCCGCCCGTTACGACGAGGCGCTGGCTGGCCTGCCAGGATGCCGGCCCCTTTCCATACCCGCCGCCTCGATCTCCAACTTCTACAAGTACGTCGCACTTTTGGATCCCGGTATTGACCGTGCCGAACTCAAACGCGAGCTCTCCGAGCGAATGGGGGTATCGCTTTCGGGCGAGGTCTATGCCTCGCCACTCCATCGCCAGCCGATCTTTGCCGACCTGGACAGGGATTCGTTCCCGGTAGCGGACAACGTCTGCGCTCGCCACATCTGTCTACCCGTGCACTCGGACATGACCGATGACGAGGCCGATTACGTTGCCGAAAGCTTGGCGTCCGTGCTGGCCGGTCGGACTGTAGATGAGGCGGCAAAATCGTGAAGGTCTCTGTGACCGGCGGGTCGGGCTTTATCGGGTCGCATGTGGTCGATTACTTGGTGGCAGACGGGCACGAGGTGGTCGTCGTCGACACCCGAGCGCCCCATCGTCGCGATGTCGGCTATTACGACGCCGACGTCACCGACCTGGCCGATCTGGCCAAGGCGACGGCGGGAAGCGATGCCGTGTTCCATCTGGCTGCGGTGGCCAACGTCAACGACGCCCAGGCCGATCCGGTGGGAACCATGGAGGTCAACGTGGTGGGCACGGCCCGGGTCTGCGAGGCGGCCCGCCGCAATGGAGTCGGACGAGTCATTTTGGCCAGCACGGTCTGGGTTTACGCCGCCGCGTCAGGAGATGGCCCCCTGCGGGAAGATACGCCGTTGTCCCCCAGCGGCTGCGCCCACGTCTACACGGCTTCGAAGATCGCCGCCGAGCTGGTCGTGACGAGCTTCGGAGAGCTCTACTGCCTGCCCTATACGATCCTGCGCTACGGCATCCCCTTCGGGCCCCGGATGCGCAAAGAGTTGGCCATTCCCCAGTTCCTGCACCGGGCCCGATCGGGCGAGAAGATCACCATTCATGGCGACGGGCTCCAGTTCCGCAACTACATCTACATCGAAGACCTGGCCGAAGCCCATGTTCTGGCGCTCGGTGAGGCGGGTGTCGACCAGATTTTCAACCTCGAGGGCCCAGCGCCCGTGAGCATCCGCCGTGCCGCCGAATTGGCCTGTGAACTGACCGATCCTCTGACTGAAATCGAGTTCACCCCGGCTCGCCCCGGCGACTACGCCGGGCGAGTTATCTCGATGGACAAAGCGGATCGCATCCTCGGCTGGGTGCCTCAGACGTCCTTCGACGACGGCATGCGCCGTTATGTCGAGTGGCTCGCCGATGAAGACCCCATAGAACAGCCCAGCTCAGCGTGAACCCCGCCGTCCGAAGCTCGTCACGGCACGGGTGGAGGGCTCGGACCCTGATCCCGATCGGCCTCGCTGCCGGCGCGCACATGGTTCCCAGTGTGGTGAGCCTGGGACAATGGTTCCCCATCCGCGTCCTTCCCGGCGACCTCTGCCGGTGGCGCGGGCCCAGCGGAGACGGGGTGGCGCTGACCTTCGACGACGGTCCGGATCCCCGCACCACTCCGCACGTGCTTGACCGGCTCGATCAGCTCTCCCTACCCGCTACCTTCTTCTGTCTGGGCCAGCAAGTGGTACTGCATCCCGAGCTGGTGAGCGAGATCCGCCATCGGGGGCACCAGGTGGAGACCCACGGATTTCGCCACGCACATCATTTCGTGCGTACCCCGCGATGGGTGCGGGCGGATCTCGATTCGGCGGTCGACGCCTTGGAACACGTCGGCATCCGCCCTCGCTGGTTCCGCCCACCGTTCGGCCAGACTACGGGAGCGACGATGGTCGAAGCCCGCCGTCATAGCCTTCGTCTCGTGTTGTGGTCTGCCTGGGGCAGGGAATGGGACGAGCCGGATTCGATCAGCGTCGCCCGTCGAGTACGGAGGGGGCTTGGCCCCGGAGGAATCGTCTTGCTCCACGATGCCGATGTGCAGTCGCCGCTGGGATCGTCGCGGCGCGTCACTGAAGCCCTCGGCCCCATCGCCGAGGATCTCCATCGGCAAGGTCTGGCCGCGCTTACTCTCGACGAGTTGGTCGGATTGTCCCGGTGACCGTCAAGCGGGCCCTGTTCCTCTCCGGCAAGTTCGGCGCCGGGCATGACACGCTTGCCGAGGCGTGTGCCGCGGCACTGTTGCCGTATGGCGTGGAGAGCAGGATCGTCGACTGCATGCCGATGCTCGGTGGAGGCGCCTCGGCTGTCGGGAATTTTGTCTTCCGCAGCCTGCTCTCAATGACACCGGTTTACGACGGTTTCCACTTCTCCCAGCTTCGGGGGAATGGATCGTTGGGCCGGTTCATGGATCGGGCTGCGGTCAAGGTCATGTTGCCCAAACTCATCGAAGAGGTTGATCGCTACGCCCCCGACCTCGTCGTATCGGTCTTTGCCACCGGGGCATCCGCCGCTGTCCACCTCAAACACGAGCGGCCCGACCTGGCCACCGTTGTCTTCATGACGGACTCGTTCGCCCACAGGATGTGGGTCCATAAGGGGACGGACCTGTTCCTCGTCACCTCGGAGTTGGCTGCGGCTTCGGTGCGCAGCTACCACCCCGAATCCCGGGTCAATGTCGTGGAGGCACCGGTACGACCCGATTTCTACGCAGCCCCTAATCGCGCCGACGCCCGAGCCTCGCTCGATGTTCCCAACGATGCCCATTGCGTCCTCCTCATGTCCGGGGCGTGGGGCCTAGGGCCTCTTGACGACGTAGCCCGGGCGTTGGCCTCCGAAGGGTGGTGGGTGCTTGCCGTGAGTGGGACCAACGAAAGCCTTGGCGCACGATTGGCCACCGTGTCCCGTGCCTACCCAACGGTGATCCCGTTCGGGTACACCGAGCGGGTCCCGGCACTGATGGCGGCAAGTGATGTGGTTATCACCAGCTCGGGCGACACTTGCCGGGAGGCCCGAGTCATCGGGCGGCGTATGGCGCTGCTCGATGTCGTGCCGGGCCATGGTCGGGAGAACCTCATGCATGAGTTGGAGCTGGGCGACGCCGCGGTGTGCCTTCCCACGCCAGCCTCGGTAGTAGGCAATGTCCGCCGTTTCCTCGACGACCGCGGTTGGGAACCGGCGCGGACGACGACCGGCTGGGGCCACGATTTCATCGATGAGCTAGAGGCGGCAGGCATCGCGCTCCGGCGCGACTGAACGCGGCGGCCAGCATCGCCCCAACGGATTGATCCGAATGATCGAGAACCGCTAGGTCGCGAGCGGTGAGCACGTTCATCGACGTCGAGTGGGTGGGAAGCGTGCATGAACGGCGGGCGGCCATGATGTTGTCGGATCCGGTCATCAGTGCCTTAGCTGAGTGATCCAGCCCCCCAGCGCCACACCGCTGATGCCCAGGTCATTCCGGCCCCGAATCCGGCCAGAAGCACGAGATCTCCGCGGTTGAGTCGCCCGTTGTCGAAGCATCGGCGAGGGCAAGCGAGATGGAAGCCGCGCTGGTGTTGCCGGTGCACTCGACCACAGAAGCAATTCGTTCGCTGGGGATACCGAGTCGTTCGGCCACGGCATCCATGATGCGCCGGTTTGCCTGATGCGGGACAAAGAGCGCAATCTCCTCGGCTTCGACCGCTGCCCGCCTGAGCGACGCGTTGGCTGACTCGGTGGTAGCTCGGACAGCTTGGCGAAAGATCTCCTGCCCCCGCATGGCCATCCCCGATCCGTGGTCGGCATAACTTTGGCGAGATGGTGTCAGCTATCCGCCCATCTCTTCGATGTACAGCAGTGGGGAGTCTGAGATCGTGAGCTACCCCGAGGCATCAAGATTCAGTAAGGAGCACGGCCTAGCCGCGCTCATTCCGTCCGTCCTGGGGTCCATACGCGGTGCGGTGACTCTCACCACAGATCGGGCAGTCATAAGACCATGACCCATTTCGTATCCCTGAGCTTGGAACCACGCTCCACCGTGAGGCGCTTGCCGGTGATCAAACAGTGCATGATGTAGGGGCGATCAAAAGCGTCTTGCATCTTAATCGACTCTAGGTTGTCGCTTGGCCGGGCGTGTCTTAATCGCATGT
The DNA here is from genome assembly GCA_035602795.1 of Acidimicrobiales bacterium. Lineage (GTDB taxonomy): Bacteria > Actinomycetota > Acidimicrobiia > Acidimicrobiales > RAAP-2 > Bog-473. The sequence goes on from DATNLP010000248.1 coordinate 14,920, forward strand.
GTCCATGGGGCCGTGTAACGGCACGAGTGGGACACTCCGGTGGCAGCCGCTCATTGAGGTGGTCCGTTGATTAGGGCGTCGGCTCAGTAGCATTTCCGAATGAGCTTGCTTTTCGCTCTCCTCGCTGCGTTATCGAACGCAGCGAATGTGATCACCCAGCACGTGGCGAGCACGAGCGACCCTGACGAGTCGAAGGGTTGGCGGTTCGTCTGGTATCTCGTGAGCAATCCGCTCTGGCTCTTCGGCGGTGCGGCCCTAATCGGTGCGTTCGTCTTCCAGGCCATCGCCCTCCACAATGGTTCGCTGTCCATCGTCCAGACCCTCCTTATGACCGACCTGGTGTTCTCTCTCGTGCTCCGCCGACTTTGGATCCGGCAGTCGGTCAGCCTTCAGGCCTGGACGGCGGCAGTGGTGACGTGTGCGGCGGTGTCTGTGTTCATCGTGACGGCCGAGCCCAGGGGAGGCCAGGCCGATGCGAATTCTGGAGCCTGGACCGCGACCATCATTGCGTGTGCGGCTACTGCAGGGGTGCTGGCCCTGCTTGGTTCGCGGGGGTCACCGAGTCGTCGTGCCGCTTTGCTCGCCATCTCGTCATCCGTGGTCTGGGCGCTGGAAGCGACCTTCATCAAGACCATGACCGACACTCTGACCGAGGATGGACTCGGCGGTGCCTTTCTCCATTGGCCCGTCTATGCCGTGGCTGTCGGCGGGGTTGTTGGGACACTCCTGACCCAGGCCGCACTCCACGTCGGACCCCTCCGAGTCTCTCAGCCGTTTCTGGTCATCGTGGACCCGCTGGTGAGCATTCTGCTCAGCGTCTACCTCTTCAGGGAGTACTTCACTTCGAACATCGGCGACCTGATCGTGGCATCGGCGTCCTTCACGATCCTCTGTGTCGGCGTGGTGTGGCTGACGCGTTCAGCCCCCGAAACCATGGAGCGCGACCTCTGACGAAAGCCGATCTGAACCCTCTCAAGTTCGACCCCCTTTGGCAACCCGCCGCTCGAAGGGCCGCGTCGTGGTTCACCTGACCCGTGTCCCGAGCAAGGTGCAGTCCTAGGGTGTCCCTGCATACCGGTTCGGGGATCGATATCTGGCGAGGCGCTGCGCCGCCCTGCTCACTCCCGCAAGCGGTTCATATTGGTCCGTCCGAGTGGTCGTGCCGCAAATTGAGATCGGAGCACGAGTGCGCCGGATCGACGATTACCGCGTCTCTGCGAGGTCGGTCGACGGGGGTCAACAGCCCGTCCCGCAACGGGATCCCCTTACGGACCGGCTGCTAGGGATCCACGTGACCCAGGATCACGCGCCCCAGAGGAGGATTCGTGACGACACCAATGTGTTTCGAGGGGCAGTGTCGTAGCTGTTCAATCGTCCGACGCTGCTTGAGCCGGCTGCCTCTCCGCGCACGGGTCGGCGCAGCCGGGAAGCTCGGTTTGCGTCGCGCGAGCGGGGTCGAAATACGCTGGACGAGACCGGTTCAGGAACGGAGGAGCGCATGACCAGAGCGAGCGGTGGTGTGATCGCAGTGCTACTCGGGGCGGCCGTGTTGGCTGGCTGTTCGAGCAGCCCCAGCAACCAATCGGCCAACACGACGACGTCGTCGACCGCTGCTCCGACGACGACGCCGACAACGGCGGCGACCACGACGACCTCCGCCAGCGCGGCGGCCTGCACACAGAGCGCGATCTTGGCGGCCGCCAAGAGCTCGACCAGCATCGGCCCGGTGAACTCGGTCTACAGCTACGGCTGCTCGGGAGAATGGGCGTACGCGAACGTGAACGTCGGGAGCGGCTCGGCCTCCTATGCCGCAGTCATCGTTCTCCAGGCTCACGGTTCGACCTGGGTGGTGGCCGACAGGGGCAATGCGTGCTCGAAGCATCTCGTGCCGAGCTCCATCTACACCCAGGCCTGTTCGTCGAGCTGAGCTACCGGACTCGGCCTCGCCGCGCTCCGCCTGCACGCGGGACCGTCGAGGGGGCAGTATGAGCAACCCCGGCACAGTTGGGATGGCGGCAGAGGATGGCCCATGGCTGGGTAACTGTTCGGCTCGTTAATCGCTGCTCGGAGGTTCACTGGTTCCCCCGCCACCATTGAAACGCTGGCCGGTGCCTCTCGTGCATAGGGCACGGGCGCCTGACCAGCGGTTTCGCGTTGGACCGAGATGCCGAAGATGGGGTTTATCGGGGCTTTTTCACGGGACCTACTCACCGTTGCCCTATGCAGCCTGTCCGTGCCGAAAACCTTGTCCGCCCAGTTCACGCAACGAGCTAATACTCGTGGATGAGGCCGCCCGGGACGTCGGATCGTCGGAGCTGTTCGGCGTTGGCGTTGCCGATTGGGCGTGTCAGGTCGGCCTTGGATGGTGGGCGCTGGTTGAGGGACCGGTGGGGAGGTGCCGGTTGGAGTGCTCGGCGTAGTCGCTGAGCACAGCTTCGAGGCGACGCCGTCCGATGATGAGCATGCGGTCGAGGCACTCTCGCCGAGCGGCGCCCACGAATCGCTCCCGCAATGGCCTTCGCCCGTAGTGCCCGGACCGGAGTCTTGATGATCCTGATGCCATCCGCGGCATACACGGCTTCGATGGATCCGCTGAACTTCGTGGCTCGGTCACAGATGAGGGACTTGACCGCAACGGCCCGCTCGGAGAGCTCCACGCAGATGTTGCGGGCCCGCTGGGTCACCCATTCGGTGGACGGCTTGGCGGTCACGCCGGCGATCCGGACGATCCGGGTGTCGTGGTGGATGAAGAAGAGCACGTAGAGCCGGCGGAGCAGCACGGTGTCGACGCTGAAGAAGTCGCAAGCGATCAGGCCCTTCGCCTGAAGGGCGAGGAACGCCGCGCAGGTTGGCCCTGACCGTCGCGGCGG
>DATNLP010000256.1:0-6815 GCA_035602795.1 Acidimicrobiales bacterium
ATCCGGCAAGTTGTCCCGGGGGATCAGATGGCCCGCCGTGTCGAGGTGCCACCAGGCGGCCGGCTCAACCGGGTCGTCGTGATCGGCAGCCGGAGGTGCCAGCGCCTTGAGAAGGCTCTCCATCTCGAGCGACTGGCCCTCCGCCGCGGGACCCGCCACCTCCGTGTCGGAACGGCTGGACGGCGGAGCCTGCTCTGCCTCGTCGCGCTCCGGCGCCTCCGGATCGGCGACGGACGCCAGGAGCCCGGTCACGTCCAGCTCGTGGAGCCGCTCGGGTTCCGGCGGCTCGACCTCGCTCCCCTCGGCGTTGGTCGCTTCGTCGTCGGCGCCACCGGCGTCCTCAGGATCGGGTGCCGACGGTCCCGACGCTCGCCGCAGTCTGAACAGGTTCGCCACCACACCTCCCGCCAATTCGTCGGGCCACTCGCAGAGCTCGGGTAGGCCGACGCGGCCACCCAATGCGTTCGTGAGACACCGGCCCACCGGGCAAAGAACGCCCGACCAGTATGGATCTTGCCCTGCCTCCGGCGGGACCCGCCAGTGGGCGGGCGGGGAGGCGGCGGCCCAACCGTGCTCAGAGTCGGTACAGGGCGGCGGCGTTCTCCCCCAGCACCTTGCGCTGCACGGCGGGGGTCAGCGTCGACATCTTGTCGGCCACCGTCTCGAGCGGCTTGGGATAGAGGCAGGTGGGATGCGGGAAATCCGTCTCGAACAGGACGTTGTCCTCTCCGACGGCCGCGATCAGGGCCGGCACGTTGTTCTTCTCGAACCAGAACGTGGCGTAGAGGTTGCGGCGGAAGTACTCCGACGGGAGCATCGAGAGCTGGTCCAGCTGCTTGGGCGCATTCTCGGACATCTCGTAGTCGAGGGCCTCGAGGATGAAGGGGATCCAGCCCACCCCGCTCTCGACGGAGACCATCTTCAGCGTCGGGTGCCGGTCGAGCAGGCCGCTCAGAATGATGTTGGTCACGACCCGGGCGTTCCCGATGAACAGGAGGGTCCCACCGATGGCCAGCTTGGTGTCCTCGTCCTGCGACTCCCACGGGTACGTGCCGAAATAGGTCATGGTGGTCAAGCTGGCGCCGATGTGGAAGTGCACCGGCAGCTGCAGGTCGGCACAGACGTCCCATACCGGGTCCCAGGCGCGGTTGGCCAAGTCGGGCGCCCCCAGGTCCTGGGTGTCCGACGTCATGTTCACGCCACGCAGGCCCATCCCGGCCACTCGTTCCGCCTCGCGGGCGCTTTCCTCCGGGTCCCAGGCCGGCAACACCGGCATGGGCAGGAGGCGGTTGCCCGAGTCGGCCTGCACCTCGGCCATGGCGTCGTTGTAGATCTGCACGCAGAGCAGGCGCAGCTCGGGGTCCTTGACCACGTCGGAGATGCCCTGTCCGCCCAACCCGATGGAGTTCGGGAAGCACACCTGGGCATAAATCCCCGAGTCGTCCATCACCTCAATGCGCGCCTTGGGGTCGTACGCCCCGGCGTGAATGCGGTCGATCGTCCACTCGTAGAGCGCCTCGAGGGCACGGCCCTTGCCTCCCTCGCGGTCGATGACACCGCCTCCGCCGGCGAAGCCGAGCTCGGCGCCGTCGACGATCCACATGGGACGGCCGTCGATCTCCTCGACGTGGGGGACCCGGTCGGCGTACTTGGCCGGGGCGCGGCTCGTCCAGAGGTCGTGGGCCTCGGTCAGGTGGGTATCCGCGTCCACGACCCGGAGCCCATCGAGTGCAAGCGTCATCGTGCCTCCCCAGTTGCTCGTGACGGATCCCCACCCTACGACCTCTTCCTACGAGCGGGTTCCGGACAAGATGGGACGGTCAGCGGGTGCGGGGAAAGCCCAGGTCGATCTCGCTCGTCGCCGGGTCGGGCCAGCGGGTGGTCACGACCTTGGGCCGGGTGTAGAAGCGGATGCCCTCGGGGCCGTACATGGCACTGTCGCCGAACAGGGACGACTTCCACCCGCCGAACGAGAAGAACCCGACGGGGACCGGGATGGCGACGTTGATGCCGACCATGCCCGCCGCGATGTCGCGCTCGAAGCGCCGGGCGGCGCCGCCATCCCGGGTGAACAGGGCCGTGCCGTTGCCGTACGGGTTGGTATTGACGAGGTCGACCGCCTCCTCAAAGGTGTCGACGCGCACGACACTGAGGACGGGCCCGAAGATCTCGTCGTCGTACGCCCGCATGCCGGGTCGCACGCGGTCGAGCAGGGAACAGCCGAGGAAGAAGCCTTGGGGCCAGTCCCCCCGGCCGTCCACCACCAGGCGCGCCCCTTCAGCCTCGGCCCCGTCGACGTAGGCGCGCACGCGGTCTCGGTGCTCGGACGTGACGAGCGGCCCCATCTGCGATTCCGGGTCGTCGCCGGGGCCGACAACGACCGACGGCACCCGCTCGGCGATGGCGGCCACCAGGGGATCGGCCACGGCTCCGACGGCGACGACCACCGAAATGGCCATGCAGCGCTCCCCCGCCGAGCCGTAGCCGGCGGAGATGGCCGCGTCGGCCGCGGCGGCGACGTCCGCGTCGGGCAGGACGACCATGTGGTTCTTGGCCCCGCCGAGCGCCTGCACGCGCTTGCCGTGGCGCGCCCCCGTCTCGTAGACGTGCCGCGCGATGGGCGTGCTCCCGACAAACGAGACGGCGGCCACGCCGGGGTCGGTGAGCAGCGCGTCGACGGCGACGGCGTCACCGTGGACCACGTTCAGCACCCCGTCGGGCACGCCGGCCTCCTTGGCCAGCTCGGCCAGGAGAAGCGACGGCGACGGGTCCCGCTCCGAGGGCTTGAGCACGAACGCGTTGCCGCAGGCGATGGCGTTGGCCAGCATCCAGAGGGGGACCATCACCGGGAAGTTGAATGGCGTGATGCCGGCGACGACGCCCAGCGGCTCGAGCACGGTGTGGACGTCCACGCCGGAGGACACCTCGCTCGAGTGCAAGCCCTTGAGGAGGTGCGGGATGCCGCAGGCGAACTCGATGTTCTCGAGCCCGCGCGCCACCTCGCCGGCGGCGTCGCTCAGCACCTTCCCGTGCTCGGCCGTGACGGCGGCCGCCAGGTCGGCCGAGGCCCGGCTGACCAAGTCGCGCAGGCGAAAGAGGACGGCGGCGCGGGCGCTGAGCGACCCTGCGCCCCATTCGGCGGCCGCCCCGGCCGCCGTGTCGACCACCTCGCGAACCTCGTCGGCCGAGGCCAGCGGCACCGCCGCCGTCTGGACGCCCCGGGCCGGGTCGAAGATCGGCCCGGACCGGCCGGACGTGCCCACGACCGACTTGCCTCCGACCCAATGCTCCAGTTCACGCATGACCCGATCCTCCCAGCGGCGAGCCCAGTTCCCCGGCTCAGGGTGAGGGTACCGGGGTGGGCTCCCCCACCAGCTTGGCCAGCTCCTCGGTGACCATGCGCTCGTGGTCGTCGAAGTCGCGCTTGGCCGCACGCGGGCTCCAGCGGCCCCGCATTGTGAAGACCAGAACCCCGAACACCGCCATGCCGATGAGGCACACCGTCCACCAGCGCCTCCACTCGGCCGGTGACGTCTTCTGCGCGGGCACTAGCTTCTGCGCGGCCACCAGGAGGCCGGCGAGGTTCGGCGAATACTTGGCCACCCCGGCGATCTGGCTCCCGGTCACCGGCTTGCCGTTTTGAATGTCCAGGGCGAGCGGGTTGAAGGCGTTCAGACCAAGCACGTGGGGGTTGGTGAGACCGCCGGCGGCCGTCAGGGCTTTAACCAGGCTGTGGGTGCTGTTGCAGGTCTGGAGGATGGTGGCGAGAGTGCTGAGCTCGGGCCGTGCCTCGGGGGTCGTCTTCAGATCGGCGATGACGTCCGCCGGCGCAGGTGTCGCACTGCACTTCAACGTGGACGTGTTCGGTGCGTAGGGCTGCGCGGCCTGGATCGTCTGCAGGGTGGCGCCCGCATTCTGGTTGTCGACCAGCACGGTGGACGTGGTGATCACGTAGGGCAGCACCAGGAACGACAGTGCCACCGTGATGCGGAGGATCCAACCCCAGATGGCCAGACCCGAGGCGGTGAGCGCGGGGTTGTGCGCCTCGACCTGTTCGGTGTAGTTGGCCATCCACGGCGCGTAGGCCAACGAGATGGAGACGGCGAGTAGCACGATCACGATCACGTTGGCGTAGTACCCGGTGTGGGGATGCTTCGTCTGCTCGATCATGAACCACATCATCACGATTGCGCAGATCGCCCCCACCAGCATGAAGGGCTTGCGCACTCGTGCCCAGTCGGAGAGCACCCCAGCCAAAACGAGGCCCGCGGAAAGGGAGGCGGCCAGCCAAACGTTGATGCCGTTGGCGTCCGGCGTCGAACGGTTGAAGACGACGACCCAGTAGATGGTGAGCACGCTGACAGACGCGTAGTAGAAGAGCAGGAACACCGAGATGGCGATCGACGACGTAATGAGGTCGATCTTCATCATGGAGCGAATGGGGTGCACCGTTGCCTTCTGGACGTCGATGCCCATGGCCCGCGCCTCGACCAGGGCCCTTTCCCGCTCCGTGACCATCAGCTGGTCACGCAACTGCGGCGAGAGCTCACGTAGGAAGAAGAACGCGATGGTGACGACGCCGAGGCACACGAGGCCCGAAATGATGAACTGGTCCTGCCACGGCCCGAGGTGGCTGAGGGTGTGCGTCGCCACCAGGCTGGCCGAGAGCGCGCCCATGGTCGGGCCCAGGGCCCAGAACCCCATGGCGGCGCCGCGTCCGAGCTGCGGGGAGAAATCGCGCATGAGCGCGGGTGTGGAGACGAGAATGACGCCTTCGACGAAGCCGATCACGCAGTAGGACGCGGCGAACCAGTATTTGTCGGTGATGTGCGGGATGGCAAAGAGCTGGATCAGCGCGACGAGCAACGTCCCGTAGATGGTGAGATTGGCCCGGCCGATTTTGTCGGAGAGCCCGCCGATGAAGGCACTGAACGCACCGATCGCGTTGGACACGACGAGCAGGTAGAGGAAGAACTGGAACGACATGTGGTAGTAGGGCAGCAGCAGCGGCGTGACCGCGCCCTCCACGTAGTAGAGGTAGTAGAGCATGATCGTCGTCAGGACGACGATGGCCAGGTAGCCGAGCCGCGGCAGGGTGTCGGGGTACTGCGAGAGCTGCCGCTTCCACAGGTTGTGGGCCGGACCCTGTCGGCCCGGAACCGCCGCTGCCGTGGTGGTCATGCGCCTCCCCTTTCGTTCCGACCCCTCAGGAGACGGGTGCCACCGTCCCGATGACCTCGTCCGCCTCGGCCAGCGGCACGTGCCACGTGAGCCGGGTGCCACCCTCTCTCGAGGTGCCGATCTCCATGCCGCCCCCCAGCCGCTCGGCCCGGTGCCGCATGTTCTTGAGTCCGAGACCGTCGCCCCTGACGCCACTCATGCCGTCGCCGTCGTCGGCCACGATGACGCGCACCTCGTCGCCGGCCGCGACGGTGATGACCACCTGGGAGGCGTTGGCGTGCTTGCCCACGTTGGTCAGGGCCTCCCGCAGCACGGCCAGGACCTCCTCGGCCAGCTGGCCGGTGACCACGTGGTCGACGCGGCCACTGAACGAGACTTGCGGGTGGAGGCCGAGCACCGGGCGTAGCTCGTGCACCAGGTCGAGGACCTTGGGGTGCAGCCCCTCCTTGTTGATGGTCAGCTCGATGTCGAAGATGGCCTTGCGCAGCTGGCGGATCGTCTCGTCGAGCTTGTCGATGGCCTCTCCTATCCGCATGACGGCCTCCGGCCGTTCGACCAGGCGCGCCGTTCCCTGCAGTGACAGGCCGATGGCGAAGAGCCGCTGGATCACCGAGTCGTGCAAGTCACGCGCGATCCGGTCTCGGTCCTCGGTGAGCGCGTGATCGCGCACGAGCGAATGCAGCCGCGCGTTCTCAATGGCGATGCCCGCCGCGCTGGCGAGCGCCAGGCAGAGCTCTTCGTCATTCTCGGAGAACTCCTCGGCATGTCGCTTGTTGGTCAGATAGAGGTTGCCGTAGATCTCGCCGTGCACCCGCACCGGCACCCCCAGGAAGGAGGTCACGGTCGGATGTGCATCCGGGAATCCGAAGCTGTCCGGGCTGTCGGCGATGTTGCCCAGCCGAAGCGGCTTGTCATCGGCCATGAGCGTGCCCAGCACGCCGCGGCCTATGGCCTGTTCCGCCTCGAAGTTCAGGCCCACCGTCAGGAGCTGGTCGAGTTCCTGCCCGTCCTCGGTGAAGACGCCAAGTGCCCCGAACTCCGCGTCGACCAGGTCGCAGGCCTCCTCAATGATGCGGCGCAGTACGACGGGAAGGTTCAGCTCGGCGTCGAGAATGAGGATCGCCTGCAGGAGGCGACGCAGCTTGACGGGATCATCGATGCGATCGAAAGGCTGCACGAATTGCCAGGATAGAGGTGCGCCGGCATCCCGTGTCGCACAACCACCATGTCGGCCTCCCTGCGGGGGTCGTGCGGGGCGTGGCAATATAACGCCGGTGTCGATTCGCGTGTTCGTCCTCGACGACCATGAACTGGTCCGGACAGGCCTCCGCACGCTGCTCGAGGCCGAAGACGACATGGAGGTCGTCGGTGAGGCGGCGACGGCGGAGCAGGGCCAGAAGCTCATTCGCGAGCTGGAACCGGACGTGGCCATCCTCGACGTCCGCCTGCCCGACGGCAACGGGATCGAGGTCTGCCGCGAGATCCAGTCGGTGCTCCCCCACGTCCGCTGCCTCATGCTGACGTCGTACTCGGACGACGACGCCCTCTTCGCCTCCATCATGGCGGGGGCCTCCGGCTACGTCCTCAAGGAGGTGGGCAGCGGCGACCTCCTCGGCGACATCCGCCGGGTGAGC
>DATNLP010000267.1:0-2732 GCA_035602795.1 Acidimicrobiales bacterium
GTCGGGATCGACCCGTCGTCCGGCCTGCTCGAGCAGTGGGATCTGAACGACGACGCGGCCGGCCTGCACGCCTTCTGCCGCGCCTGTGTCGAGGCGTTTGGCGGTGCCGTCGCAGCAATCAAGCCGCAGGTCGCGTTCTTCGAGCGCCATGGCGCGGCGGGCATGGCCGAACTCGAGAGCCTGATCGCCGACGCCAGCGCAGCCGGCCTCATTGTCATCGCCGATGCCAAGCGCGGGGATGTCGATTCGACGGCGGAGGCCTATGCCGACGCCTGGCTCGGAGCGGGGAGCCCGCTGGCCGTGGATGCGGTCACGGCCCACGCGTACCTCGGACTCGGAGCGCTCGCTCCACTTGTCCAGCGGGCCGCGGCGAACGGCCGCGGTGTCCTGGTCGTCGCCCGCAGCTCGAATCCTGAGGGTCGCGCCTTGCAACTCGCGTCCACGGCGGCGGGGCCGTCGGTCGAGGACATGTTGCTGGGTGAGGTGGCGGCGCTGAACGCGTCCGCCGAGGTGCCCGCCGGGACGGTCGGGGCGGTGATCGGCGCCACGCTGCCCCCGTCCCTCTTCCCATTATCCCAGCTGGGAGGCGTAATTTTGGCTCCCGGCTTGGGTGCCCAGGGTGCCAGCCCGGCCGACGTCGGGACGCGCTTCGCCGAGTGCCGGCCCGGCACCGTTCTGCCCAGCAGCTCACGCGGGGTGCTCCGCCACGGGCCCGATCCAGCCGACCTGCGCCGGGAAGCCGTCAGCCTCTCGCGCGAGCTTGCCGCCGTCATGGTCTGACAGCAACGTGTTTCATGTGAACGGCCCTGGCAGAGGCGCTATGGTCTCGCCATGCCGCAACCTCCCGCACTCACACCCGAGCAGCGCGCTGCTGCACTTGAGAAGGCTGCCAAGGTTCGCCGTGAGCGGGCCGAGGTGAAGGACAAGCTGAAGATGGGCAACTTGTCGTTGGCTCAACTCCTCGACGAGGCGGATTCGAACGAGACCGTTGGGAAGATGAAGGTGGTCTCGGTATTGGAGTCCCTGCCCGGGCTCGGCAAGGTCAAGGCCCGCCGCCTCATGGAGACCGTCGGCATCAGCGACAGCCGGCGGTTGCAGGGGCTTGGAGCCAAGCAGCGCGAGTCGCTGCTCAAAGAGACTGCGCGCTGAGCCACTGTTCTTCGTGCTCATCGGCCCCGGAGGGGCCGGCAAGGGCACGATGGCGGCGGAGCTGGTCGCTCACGACCCCTCGCTCTGGCTGAGCCGGAGCTGGACGACGCGCCAACCGCGGCCGGGCGAGCTGGAGCGCGGTGCCTATACCTTCGTCGATCGTGCCACGTTCGAGGAGGCGATCGCCGCCGGTGGTTTCTTCGAGTGGGCGGAGTTCCTCGACTACCTGCAGGGGACGCCGATCCCCGACCCGCCCCCCGGAGCCGACGTGTTGCTCGAGATCGACGTACAGGGCGCCGAGCAGGTGTTGGCACAGCGGCCGGATGCCACGGTGATTCTCCTGCTGCCGCCCTCCCCGGAGGTCCAGGCGGCCCGCCTGGCCGCCCGGGGCGATGACGAGGAGCACATCCGCAAGCGGGTCGAGTTGGGGCGCTTGGAGGTGGCGCACGGCGCCGACATCGCAGCTCACACGGTGGTGAACGACGACATGCGTCGGGCCCTGGCCGAGCTGACGGCTATAATCGAACGCACTCGATCGGCTGCCCCCTGCGCCGCGAGCCCGGAGGAATCCTGATGGCCCAAGGCCGCCTCACGTTGATGGACCCACCTATTGAGGACCTTCTGGACAAGGTGGACTCCAAATTCACCCTGGTTGCCCTCGGATCGGCCCGCGCCCGGCAGGTGAACTCGTATTACAACAGCCTTGGCGAGGGCCTGGGCAAGGTGGTCCCGCCCCAGGTGGCGTCCGTCTCGGGCAAGCCGGTGTCCATCGCCTTCGAGGAGATCGCGGCTGGGAAGGCCACCTACACCAGGGCCGACCCCGAGGAGGAGGCGGCCGTAGCGGCCGCCATCGCCGACGCTGCCGAGGCCGGGTTGCTGGCAGAGGCGGCGGAGGGCGCCGAAGAGGTCGCCGAGGTCATCGAGGCGCTCGGCACCGGGGACGAGGACCCCACCGCCAGCTAGGAGCTGGCGGAGAGGCGCGGCGGGCAGCGCCGATGGCCGGAATACCGGAGAGCGAGGAAGCGGCGCCCCTTCGACCGCGCGTGGTCCTCGGCGTAAGCGGCGGCATCGCCGCTTACAAGGCTGTCGAGGTCTGCCGCCGCCTGGTCGACGCCGGCGTGCACGTCACGCCGGTACTGACCGAGGACGCCACGCGCTTCGTCGGCGCAGTGACCTTGTCCGCGCTGGCGTCCGAGCCGGCGCAGCAGTCGCTCTGGCACGAGGCTTCACCCATCCCCCACACGAGGCTGGGCCAGGACGCCGACCTGGTCGTGGTCGTGCCGGCGACGGCGCACACCATCGCCCGCTTTGCGGCAGGGCTGTCCGACGACCTGCTGTGCGCCACGCTGCTGGCGACGCGGGCTCCTGTCATCGTGTGCCCGGCCATGCACACAGAAATGTGGGAGCACGCGTCGGTGCGCGAGAACCTGGCCACGCTGGAGCGCCGGGGCGTCGAGATCGTCCCCCCCGAGAGCGGACGCCTGGCCGGCGGCGACTCCGGCGAGGGCCGACTGGCCGACCCGGCCGTCATCGTCGAGCGCGTCCTGCGGCGGCTGGGCGCGGCGAGTCAGCGCGACCTGAGC
>DATNLP010000268.1:0-3012 GCA_035602795.1 Acidimicrobiales bacterium
CAGGTCTCCTTGGTGGCCGCCGGGTCCGACGACCCGTCGTCGATCACCACGCAGGCCAGCCCGACCAGCGCGCCGAGCAGCCGCTCCAGCTGCGCCGGTCGGTCGCGCACGGGCACCACGACCGTGACGTCGTCGGGGCCGAATCCCGAGGACGTGGGCTGGGGATTGAACGCGCCCGCCGAGACGAGCCGCCGGGCCAGCCGCTGCGCCGGCCGGCGGTCCCCGACGGTCTGGCCGGCGCGCCAGCGGTCGACCACGGTGCGGCCCCGGTCGGAAATGCGGAACAGGCGCAGGGGGCTGCCGCCCAGCAGCACGGTCCCGTCGTCGAAGGCCCGGGTGGCGGCGTCCTCGGTCAGGGCGAACGTGCCCGGCACCGGGGTGTCCCGGGGCGGCGCAGGACGCAGTGGGGCGGGCCCATCCTGAGCGCCGGAGACGTGCACCGCTCAATCTTGGCAGTCCGGGACCGGGGGTTAGGCTGGCGCTTTGCCCAGAGGAGGTCGGGATGCTGGCTGAGGATCAAGAGACCGAGGACGTCGAGGAGCTGTCGGACGAGGACGTCGACGAGCTCCTGGTGGAAGAGGTCTCCATCGACGGGATGTGCGGCGTCTATTGAGCGTCACCGACGTGCGGTCCGAGGCCGCGTTCGACGTCGAGCGGGGCTGGCGGCTCAACCCCCAGGTGGCGCTGCGCGACGAGGCGTTCGGGGCGTTGGCCTACCACTACGGCAACCGCCGGCTCGTCTTTCTCAAGTCGCGCCCGCTGGTCGAGCTGGTCTCGTCGCTCGAGCGTTATCCCAGCGCGTCGGCGGCCCTCGTCGCTCTGGCGCCCGCAGGCCAGCGGGCCTCCTACGAGCGGGCCCTGGCCCGGCTGGCCGCCTCGGAGGTCATCGATGCCCGCTGACATCGCCCCCTTGCCCCTCAAGGAGCAGTTCACCCGGGGCCTCGACGCCCCCATCTGCCTCACCTGGGAGCTCACCTACGCCTGCAACCTGGCCTGCATCCATTGCCTGAGTTCGTCGGGCCGCCGCGACCCGCACGAGCTGTCGCCGGCCGAGGCCCGGGGGATCGTCGACGACCTGGTCGACATGCAGGTCTTCTACGTCAACGTCGGTGGGGGCGAGCCCATGTTGCGCCCGGACTTCTTCGACCTGGTGGGCTACGCCGTGGAGCGTCGCGTCGGCGTCAAGTTCTCGACCAACGGGACACGGCTGACGCCGGCCCGGGCGCGCCAGCTGGCCGCACTCGACTACCTCGACGTGCAGATCTCCCTCGACGGCGCGATCGCCTCCACCAACGACGCCGTGCGCGGCGAGGGCTCCCACGCGGCGGCGCGCCAGGCCATGGACAACCTGGCCGCGGCGGGTTTCGGCCCCTTCAAGATCAGCGTCGTCATGACGCGCCAGAACGTCGACGAGCTCGACGCGCTGGCCGCCCTGGCCGACGAGTACGGCGCCCAGCTGCGGCTGACCCGGCTCCGCCCCTCCGGGCGCGCCGTGGACTCGTGGGACGCCCTGCACCCCACGGCGGCGCAGCAGCGTCTGCTCTACCACTGGCTGCTCGAGCGACCCGGCGTGCTGACGGGTGACTCCTTCTTCCACCTCAACGCGCTGGGCGAGCCCCTCGACGGGCTCAACCTGTGCGGGGCCGGTCGCGTCGTCTGCCTGATCGACCCGGTGGGCGACGTCTACGCCTGCCCCTTCGTGATCGACCGCCAGTTCCTGGCCGGCAACGTGCGCGACCCGGGCGGCTTCCCCACGGTGTGGCGCCAGTCCGCCCTCTTCAGCTCCTTGCGCCAGCCCCAGAGCGCGGGCGCCTGCGCGTCGTGCGGCTCGTTCGACGCCTGTCGCGGCGGCTGCATGGCGGCCAAGTTCTTCACCGGCCTCCCGCTCGACGGCCCCGACCCCGAGTGCGTGCACGGCCACGGCGAGGCGGCCCTGGCGGCGTTGGACCAGCGGCCTCGCTCGCCCATCGGGCACTCGAAGGTGGCGCGGGACGGGACGCCGCTGCCGGTGCCGACGCCCGTGCGCTTCCGCTCGCCGGCCCGCACCTGACCCGCGTGGACCTGGCCGGCTCCACCTGGGCCCAGGTGGAGGCCACCGGGGGACGCAGTGTCTTGGTGCTGCCCCTGGGGTCGCTCGAGCAGCACGGGCCGCATCTCCCGCTCGACACCGACACCCGCATCGCCCGGGCCGTCGCCGCCGGCCTGAGCGAGCGACGACCCGATGTCGCCGTGGCCCCGGCGCTCTCCTTCGGTGCGAGCGGCGAACACGCCGGGTTCCCCGGCACGCTCGTCGTGGGCCACGCTGTGCTGGCCGATCTCCTGACCGAGCTGGTGCGCTCCGCCCGCTCCGACTTTGCCGGCGTCGTGGTCGTGAGCGCGCACGGGGGCAACCGAGAGGCGCTGGACCTGCTGCGCGCCCGGAGCGCGACCGAGGGGGACGACGTGCTGGTGTGGTCCCCCCGCGTGAGTGGCGGCGACGCCCACGCCGGGCGCAGCGAGACCTCGCTCCTGCTGGCCATCGACCCGGCCGCGGTGCGCCTCGAACTGGCCGAGGCCGGATGTACCGAGCCGCTGGAGTCGTTGCTGCCCCGCTTGCGCGCCGAGGGAGTGCGGCCGGTATCGTCCAACGGCGTGCTGGGCGACCCCGCGGGAGCGAGTGCCGACGAAGGGCGCACGCTGCTGCGCGCCCTGGTGACGGACCTGGTCACCGCCGTGTCGTCGCGCTGGCCCGCTCCGTGAGCCCCGTCGCCGTCGTCACCGGCGCCGCCCGCGGCATCGGTGCGGCCACCGTCGACGCGCTGGTGGCCGCCGGCTGGCAGGTGGTGGCGGTCGACCGCGGCGAGGACGACCCGGCGGTCAGCTACCCCTTGGCCTCGAAGTCTGAGCTCGAGGAGCTGGGCGCGCGCCACGGCGACGCCGTGCGCACGGTCTTGGGCGACGTGCGCCACCGCGCCGACATGCAGGCGGCGGTCGATGAGGCCTTGCGCCACTACGGCGGCCTGCAGGCGGCGG
>DATNLP010000310.1:0-15910 GCA_035602795.1 Acidimicrobiales bacterium
GAGGGCCAGGGCAGTCACAGGCCGGCGCAGCCGAGGTGCCGACGTGTCGGCACCGTGCCTTGACGGCCCGGGGACTCAGCCGCTCAGCACAATGGTGATCGCCGGCCGGGTACCGGCCGGCCTGGATGCCGCCTCTCTGCCGAATCGTCCAGGGTCACGCCGCCGGGATCGGGCCGGCGTACCAAGGGCGGCGCTGGGCACTGCCAGTGCAAGTGTGTGGCGCGACATGAGGGCGCACGCGATGAGTGGCTACATCGATTGGAGGGCGTTCAACATGACGACGTAGCCCGGGTCAGTGCCCAAGACCTGTCCCCTCCTCGACATGCGTTGCTGGCAACAGCAGGGTGTGAAGCTCGGGGAAAAGCCCAAGGGTCCCTCCCCCATCGAGGCGACGACAGGCGAGGGGAAGGCCGGGCGGGTGAAGAACATGAACCCTCGATGGCACCTCGACAATGCAAGCCTCGGGAGATGGGAGAAGCACCGGGGTAACGGGACGCTGCCGCTGCGATGCGGCAGACGGCGATCGGTGGCACACAGCCGGTCGCAACGGGCACCGTCGTCCCCGGGGCATAGAGGGCACCCACTCCGGCCGCAGCTCATGCGTGCGCAACATGGAAACCCCGTCGGGGTCCGGTGACTGTCGGGCGCCGGTAAGCCGACCGCAAGGGAAGCCCAATCCCCCCGGCGGGAAAAGGATGGCCAAGAAGCGAAGGCCAGTGGCCGAAAGGCAACAGGAAACCGAGACACTGACGCTCCCTTCGGCGTCGCCTCGGATAACTGGCCGGATAGGGGCAGATGCCCCGACCCCAAAGGGTCGCTGACGTGGCCAGGTGGACCTGTGGAGTGATGATGACCGACGACACCCGAACCGATGGAGGCGTTGGACGCCACGGCACCGCCGTGGTGAACGGACCTGAGGACAACTCGGCGGACTGGACGTCCATTGATTGGGCCACGGTCGAAGCCGACGTAAGGCGTCTGCGACAGCGGATCTTCACGGCAGCACAGGCTGGGGACCACAGGAAGGTTCGCAGCCTGCAGAAGCTGATGCTCGGCTCACGTGCCAATGCGCTCTTGAGCGTGCGGCGGGTGACTGAGCGCAATGCTGGACGCCGGACGGCCGGTGTCGACGGCGTCGTGGTCGTGACTGCACCGGGGAAGGCCGCTCTGGCCGACCTGGTCCAACACGGCCACGGCCCCTCGCTCAAGCCGCTCCGGCGGGTGTACATCTCCAAGGCGAACGGGAAGCAGCGCCCGCTCGGGATTCCGGTGATGGTGGACCGGGTGCGACAAGCCCAGGTCCTCTCCGCCTTGGAACCCGAATGGGAGGCCCGGTTCGAGCCGAAGTCCTATGGGTTTCGGCCGGGCCGGAGCTGTCACGATGCGATCGGGGCCGTCTTCGGCATCGCCAAGGGCAAAGGCGCCCGGCGGTGCTGGGCGCTCGACGCTGACCTGACAGCAGCTTTCGACCGCATCGACCATACCCACGTGCTCACCGCCCTCCATGGGTTCCCGGCCCGGGAGCACATTGCGGGGTGGCTACGTGCGGGGGTCATCGAGCGTGGTCGTTTCGCGCCAACGGAGGAGGGCACGCCCCAAGGAGGCGTGATGACTCCTCAATCGCAATGGGTAACCCCCGGGTCGAAAGGGGCGTTGAGCAGGGATCGAATGTCGGATGACGACTCGCTCGGGTCCGACCAGAACCTCCTTGACCACGCTCCGCAGCACCTTTTGACGATCCTCGACGGTCGCCGCCTCGGACGTGTCACGCAACCTGGAGAGGAAGCCCTCCAAGTTCTCGGTCAGCGTGAGGTAGGTCTCGCGGTCGAGAAGCTGTGCGTCGAGCGACGCCAGCGCTCCGCTCAGGCTCGTCTCCTTCATCCGCAACTCGGGCATGCGGGCGCGCAGTTCGTTCAGGGTGACGAGGTCTTCTTGGTAGGCCTGGACCAGTCGTTCGATGCCCTTGGCGGCCCGGGTGAGGTCGAGCTCGAGCCGGGCCCGCTCGGCCGTGGCGGGATTGGCCACCCGGAGCTCTTCGAGTCGCCGGTCCAGCTCGGCCTGGACGAGACGAGGGTCGGCCAACAACGCGGTCACCTGACCCCAGACGAGGTCGTCGAGGTAGTCGGCACGAACCGGCCTGTTGTCGCAGACGCGACCGTGTTCGTAGCGGTAGTCGTCGGAGCCGAGACACCGGTAGTAGTAGAGCTTGCGCTTCTTGGTGCGTGTCGACGTCCGGTAGTACGCGTAGCCACAGCTCTGGCACGACACGAGGCCCATGAGCAACGAGGGCACCTTGGTGTTGCGCGACGCGAATCGGCGGTTGTCCTCCAAGCGGCGTGCGGCCAACTCGAAGGTCTCCTCGCTCACGATGGCGGGCACGGCGATGGTGATCCAGTCCTCGTGGTCACGGGGACGACTCATCGCATGGCGCGACACGCTCCTTTCCTGCAGGCGTGCGGTGCGGTTCACCCGGGCGCGTTGATCGAGGCGCATGGTCTTCAAGAACGCGGCCCGTCCGGCATACGCGGGATTGCGGAGCATCCCCCAAACCGTCGAGCGATCCCACCGATCCTTCCCCGTGGCGGTGACAACACCTTGCGCGCTGAGCCAACGAGCGAGTTCGGCGATCGAGTCCTGGTCCTCGGTGTAGCGGCGGAACATCTCTCGCACGACTGCGGCTTGTTCTTCGACGATCTCGTAGCGAGCGTCGGCGGTGTCGCTTCGTCGGAGGTAGTGGTAGCCAAACGGGGCGCCCGAGAGCACGTTGACCGTTCCTGCCCGCGCCCGGTGTGCCTTGCCACGTCGAGTGCGTTCGACGATCTGTGCCCGCTCGTACTCGGCAATCATGCCCTGGAACTGAATCAGCAACTCGTCTTCGGGGGACTCGCCCTTCGGCCCATTGACGAAACGGACCTCGGTGCCGGCCCGGGCGAACTCATCGATCAACAGCGCCTGGTACGCGTAGCGACGGGCCAGCCGATCAGGCGAGTAGCACAGCACGACGTCAATGGGGACCTGCGCGGCCAGATCACGCAAATGCTCGAGGGCGGGACGGATCAGCGTCGCCCCCGAGTACCCCTCGTCCTCGAAGACCCATTCGGGAGGGACCTCAAGCCCCGAGCGCTCGGCGGCCTCGTGCAGCGCCGCCGTCTGGGAGGCGATCGTCTGGTCCTCTTTCTGGCGGGCCGACGACACCCGTGCGTAGATCGCTGCAGTGGTCATCGTCGCTCCTTTGCTCTACACGTCCCTGACGTTCGGGGACCAAGATCCGGTAGGCGTGGGCAACCGAGCGTGGTCCGAGCCGGTCGAAGACGGACTCGACGATGACGTCGCGTTCAGCCACGGTCCTGACGGTCCAAGAACTCGGCCAGCGCCTGGGCGACCAGCCCCGAGATGCTCTGACCCGTCGTTCTCGCCGCCCGTCGCACCCGCCGGGCCAACGCCGTTGGCAGCTTCACGGTGAAGACGACCTTGGGTGCGGCCACTTCCATCGCACCCTCGTCCCGAGCCCGTTCCACGTAACGCCTCGCCTGGCGTTCGGACAACCGGTGCCGGCGCGCCAACGACACCGTAGCGTCGATCACCGTCATGCCATCGTCCAACAACTCGACTGCGGTGTTCACCCGCTTGGCAACCTGATCGGCTCGAGCGCGGCGACCATCTGGCATGACACTTACATACTACTGCTGGTGTCATCATGAGAGGTGGACTCCCGCTTGGGCTTCTCGCATCGGACATAGGGCAATGCGACCTCAAACTCGAAGTTGCCTATTGTGTCCGAGGAGTCAGCTCGCCGTTGCTGCTCAACATCGCCTTGCACGGGATGGAAGGCGCCGCCGGCGTCAGCTACCAGTCCTCGGCGTCCAACGCCGGGTCACTGGAAAAGGACAGCCCGGCTCTGGTGCGTTACGCAGACGACCTGGTGGTGCTTTGCCACAGCGCGGAGGAGGCCGAGTCGGCCAAGTCCGAGCTGGCGACGTGGCTCGCCCCGAGGGGTCTTTGCTTCAACGAGGACAAGACGAGGATCGTCCACCTCGACGAGGGCTTCGACTTCTTGGGCTTCCACGTCCAGCGCCACAGAGGAAAGCTGCTGATCACACCAGCCAAGGCGGCGCTGGTGCGAGTCCGAAGGAAGATCGCCACCGCGCTGCGCTCCGTGCAAGGGGCACCGGCATGGGTGGTGATTCAGCGGCTGAACCCGATCATTCGGGGTTGGTCGTCCTATTACCGGGGAGCAGTGGCCTCCGAGGCGTTCGCCTCAATGGACACCCACCTGTGGCGTCACACCTACAAGTGGACCAAACGAAGTCACCGCAACAAGTCGAAGCGCTGGGTCGTGGCCCGGTACTACGGCGAGTTCCACCCCCGGCGCTCGAACCGCTGGGTCTTTGGCGACCGCACCTCGGGCGCCTACCTGGTGCAGTTCGGCTGGACCCGCATCGTCCGGCACCAGTTGGTGCCCGGACGGGCATCTCCGGACGATCCCGCCCTGGCCGACTACTGGGCCAGGCGTCGTCGGCGCCAGAGGCCACCCCTCGCCGGTCCATCGCTCGGGGTCCTCCGACTCCAGCACGGGCTGTGCGCGGTGTGTTCCACGGCGCTCTTCGACGCCACGGGAGAGGCCGACGCTGCTTCGGGATGGGAGCAGTCAAGTCTCACCGGGTCGGTGACCCGCCAGCGGGTCGCCGGGGCACCGGGCGCCGCCACCACCACCTTCCGTCTCGTCCACGCCGAGTGCGGACGGCGGCACCCTGCCGCCGCTCGTCCCGGCCCAGCTCGCCAGCCTGTGGCCATCGGGTCTGCTTGAGCCGGATGCGGTGAAAGTCGCACGTCCGGTTCTGAGGGGGCCCCGGGGCAGCAATGCCTCGGGGCTACCCGACTATCGAATTTTGGCGTTCTTCCATTTGACCTCGAAGGTCCACACAGGGCGCTGGCACCGAGGTTCTCGGGCGGGAGCTCCGCCTGAGATGAACCTGAGCCGGGAACCCGAGCAGCGGTATCGTGCGTGTCGCCGCGGTCGATCCGGGGGTAGCAGTGTTTGAACAACACAGGGCCCTGGGGGCCGCCAGACTTCCGAGGCCTGGCCCATCGACAGTGGGAGTCAGGCAATCGCTGGCGCCTGAGAGCGTGGGAGGAGCTCCCCAGGCATGATCGACCTGCAACCCGGCGACCCCGAGAGCATCGGTCCCTACCGCCTCCATGCTCGGATCGGGGCCGGAGGAATGGGCGTCGTGTACTTGGCGTCAGATACGACGGGCAGGCAGGTTGCCCTCAAGTTGATCCGGGAGGAGTTCGCCGCCGACCCTGGCTTCAGGAGTCGCTTCGCCCGAGAGGTCCGAGCGGGTCAGCAAGTGGGAGGCAGGTACACGGCCCACTACCTCGACGCAGACCTCGAATCACCACGGCCCTACTTGGTCAGCGAGTACGTCCCTGGTGGCAACCTGGTCGACCACGTGGCCGCGCACGGCCCCCTCGAAGGGGACCACCTGATCGGGCTTGCGGCCGGGTTATCCGAGGGACTGGTCGCCATGGGTGCAGCCGGTGTGATCCACCGTGACCTCAAGCCCTCCAACGTCCTCATGGGTGAGCACGGCCCAAAGCTCGTCGACTTTGGAATCTCGACTGCCGCCGACGGCACTTCGCTGACTCAGACCGGGGCAATCGTGGGATCGCCGTCATGGATGGCACCAGAACAGGCCCAGGGACGGCCAACCACTGCCGCGGTGGACGTGTTCTCCTGGGGCGCCACCGTCGCCTTCGCCGCCACCGGACGCCAGCCCTTCGGGGAAGGGCGACCCGAGGCGGTGATGTACCGGGTCGTCCACGAGGAGCCTGACCTGGCCGGCATCGACTCCCGGCTGGCGCCTCTCGTGAAGGCTGCCTTGGCAAAGGAGCCGGCGCTGCGACCGAGCCCGGACTCGTTGCTCGTAGGCGTCGTCAAGTCAGCAACGCCCGGAGCCGCGGTCCACCAGGGGCGGGTGTCGGAGGACGAGGCAACCAATGTCATCGAGCGGACCTGGGTCCAGCCGAAGGCATGAGGAGCGCTCGTCAATCGCCGCCACCTTGTCTTAGCTGGCGCTGGTCTTGATCGCAGCTTTCATCGCCGGGGCCGTCTACGTTGCTCATGGCAACGATACGCCGAGCCATGCTGCTCTCGGCGGCGGTCAGCTCGCCAACGCACACAAGGCCTCAAAACGCAGCACAGCCAGCACGACGTCGACAACACCTGCCGCCACATCGACGACTGCTGCTCCTAACCCTGCCGCTGACATCAGCACGTCGTTGCCCGTGGTCGCGTGTCCTACGTCGTACGCAATGGACCCCGCTCCGGCGGCGAAGAATCTTCCCTCGACCCTCGCGGTCAACGTGCCCGCGGATTTGGTATCGCAGCTGAGCGTGTACGCCGACGAGGCCGGAATAATGGAACTGATCGCTCCGTCGGGTTGGGACTGCACGGCAAGCCTCGGGGCCGACGGCTCGAGTGTGGAATCCGTAACCCCGACGGGCGAAGTTTTCACGCAGAACGAGGCGCTAACGTCCGGATCGCAAGAGGAAGCCATCGTCGGGACACAGAACGGCGGCTGTCAGGGCTGCGCAGCAGGCCAAGCATGTCCGTTCTTCGCCAACGCGAATGATGTCGACCCCGGCAGCTGCACCAATACGACCCCACCCTCAGGAGAGGAAGTCACCCAGCTGGCATCGAACATCGTCGGATTCGAGGACCCTCCTGGGCTCGCTGGGGACGCAGACCCGTCGGGCGGGGCATACCCCGCCAACGCGGTTGTGACGCTTACCCAAGACCCTGCTGGCTCGACGGGCAACTACTGGTCGAGTTACTTGGAGACGTGCACGCTGCCGTACAGCCAGCAGACACTCTTACAGCCGACGCGGTTGGGTGATCGAGATCTGCGCAGCGGTGCTCCAACGAATCTATGAGCGGTCTCCACTCACTTCGGTTTGCTGAACGATTTCGCGTCACGCTACAAAGACAGTTGATTCTAGAACTCGCGAGACTCATCCGAACCCGTGATGATTCTCCGAGTGACATGGTGACCTTCGGCTGAGTGCTTACCCTTAAGTGGCTTAGACCGACACCACCATGAACTGACAATCGACGCCGATGCGGACAAGGGTGGGGCGCTTGTGAACTTATCGCGGCGGCAGGCGAATTGCTTCAGTCCAGTCAAGCCGTCCAGATGCTCCCTGCAGGCCCATACTCGCCACCACCGCTCGCCAGATGGCGCAAACCACCGGCCGGTCCAGCTCGGCGCCTCAATGCAGTGCGTGGCCTGCCCTTGTCTGTCGTGAACCATGCGCCAGCACTTCATAGGCTCAACCACAAAGGCCTTCGCGTAGGGGTCGCCAGGGCGAGGCATCGGCTCAACTGGAGCGCTTGCGGCGCCTGACCCCTGTCCAGACGAGCACGACGATCAGCAACACAAGGGCGACGCCGAGGACGATAAGCCAGGGCTCGTCGGTCTTGAGGCCACCCGCGATGGCGTGGTGGATGATTCGGTTCGGATCCGCCGTTGTGGAAGTCGTGGAGTCCACGAGGGGGCACGTTAGCGCTGAGCCGTCTCACCTAACCAGAGTTGGGGACTGGTGGTCGGATCAAACGAAATGTCATCCTCGCTACGTGGATGTCCGAGTGGGAATCCGGGAGATTGTGCGAACTGTTGGTTTCGCAGATCCGGTCTTGTTCAGGCTGTGTTCGCCATTTGGTCACGGCGGACCGATCCTGAATCAGTTGCACGCAGCGCTGACTGCGTAGAAATCTCGGAATGGCGGGGTCAGTTGACGAGCGGCCCGGCGTATGGCCGGATCCTGTGCCTTCAGGCCGTCATTGATGACTAGCGGAACACTTAGATCCACATATGAAGCTTCGGCAGCGAGTTGAGCGAAGTCTGTATCGAAGTCATCGCGATGCCTAGTCGGATAGCTGAGCGTTCATGGTCGTTGCTAGCACTTCGACCAATCCTCGATACGCATCCGTTCCAACATCAAAACCGAGTGTCGAAAATAGGACCGATGGGTCCATCTCGCGCTTCACGGCTTCTTGGGAGTATTTGAGCAACTCCTCATCCAAAGAATGGCCCCCGGACAAGAGACTCACACATGTGACACTCAGAGAAGGGGAGCACTCCGGCGCCATGAGGAGGTCGATCAGTTTCGACTGAACTTCTTTGTCCTCCGCAATGCGGAATTGAATGGCTCTCCGTCGGGCGCGAATGTTCGGGGCTTCGGTGACTACAACCTCGCTGGCCCGATTGCAGATCCAGTTGATAACTCCGTCAGCGTTTGCGCGAGCTGCGACTAGGTGAGCTTCAGCACCTTCGTGGATCCGCATCGACGCATCAGTTGTGAGCATCCCCCAAGCCCGATCGATGTACTCCGAATCCGGCCATCCCTCTGCCAGCGCACAGATCGCCCCACTCGTAATACGCCAGAAGTCCGGCGGGAAGGGCGGCCCAGGATGTAGTTCCTTAAGAATGAGTTGAAGTACATCGTCACTGCCGCCGAAATGAGCGCCCAGAAGTTCAGCTGCGTATTCAGCTCCTTGCCATCCGCCGAGATCAGCAACCTCGGCCGTGGCGGTCGATACACAGAAGTCTCGAAGCAACTCACTCTTTGGTAGGCAGCGGGCGAGGAATGCCAATACCTCGGCGGACTGATGATATGGAGGGTGCGTGGGGCCAGTCCCCTGCAAGTACTCAAGTGCCTCGTCACGTGGTCGGGGGTATTCATCCGCCACGGACACCAGCGCCTTCCAGAGTTCCTCTTCATTCGCCATGTCGTCACCAAGCCGAAACCAGAACTCGTCTCCGAATAGTGCCTTCAGTTCGGCCCAGTGCTCTAAGACCATTCGAAGCAGAGGAAGATTCGGACGGATGAAATCAGTGATTCGAACCGCGGCCCGCGCATCCTGTCGCCAGTCGAATGATGCTTCCAACATCACGTCGGGGATTCCAATCGCCAAGGCCGACGCAAAGGCCGCTTGACTTCGAGATTCATGGTGTAGACCCCTGACGACCAGTTCCTCGATCAGTTCTGAACGAACCGACACCTGATCACCATTTTCAACTCGCCACTTGTAATAAGTGATCGCCGCCGAAGTTGCCACGTTTGAGTCATATTCGGACCTGTAGCCACTAAGAACGTCCGTAGCGACTGCATCCGGAGGACCGCCCTTCGAAAGTGCGTTGATCAAGACCGCTCTCCCTCGCGTATCAAGCGGGGACAGAGATCTCAAAACGGTGCTTCGGATCTCTTGGTCCTCGGAAAACGAAGTCGCCACGGCCCCCCATACTCCCTCTGGCTTTGCCAGCTCAGACAGTGCGACATCACGCATTCGTTGATCGTGATTGAAATATTCAATCGCTCGATGTCGAAACCCTTCTGACTCGCCATTCTCAAGTCTTCGAACGACCTCATCAAGGATCTCATCTTCATCCGAAGACAATCCGACTTCGAAGAGTCCATCAAGCACAAAGTCTGGGCGAGCACACGCAGGATCCATCAGCATCGACTTCAGTCGGTTCCTGGCCTCCTCCGAATTTTGCACAATGCGCGGCACAAGATGGGCCACTCGACTGACATCACTCGCATCTCGGTCAATCAAGGCCACCATGGCTGCAGCGACGTCTGCATCCTCCATTCCCCAACCTTCGAGGAGCGCGTGGGCTTCCCAGTGCGGTGACCATTCTCCGATTGCGGCGAGTAGTGCTTGCTTGGCGATTGGCGTCCGCCCCACAAGGGCTGCGTAGTGCCTCTCAACGCTGTGAGCGCTGTTCTGACGGACTATCCACTCGTCGATTGCTGGAACAAGGATTGGGTCATCCCGAAAGTTCTGCGCCAAGTGAACCCACGGATCACCTCGCATCATGTATCCGATGAAGGGGTAGTCAGATGGCATTTCCTCTGCTATAGCTGCTCCAACTACTGGATCATTGGGAAAGGTCCTCAGTAGCAATGCGACAAGGAAATTCCCATCGAACTCCCCGGACTCTGCCCTGCGATTCCTCCCAGCTCGATATGCCTCCAAAACTCGGTCCCGAAGGGCGTTGTCACCAGTCCACCCAGTTCTTATAGTGCTGGCGGCTAGGCCCATCCACCCGCGATCGAGTCCCCTGCCGTCACGGGAGCTGTCCAGCAATATTTCCAAGTCGCTTTGGTCCGTTTGACCTGCGCGAACCTTCGCAATCGCTGCAACCAGTCGCAGTTGAGGAACTTCACTGGCGCTGGCATCCCGAAGCAGGGGCTCAGTTTCTTCCGTCCTTCCGAAGGAGAGAGCGAGGATGCTCGCCGCCCGAACCTCTGGATCCTGATCGGTTCTGCCCAAACGAAGGAGCTTTGCGGCTGGGAAGTGAGCGGAAGGAGCCAGGCCTCCCAGTGCTAGTCCCGCCGCCTGGCGCGCTCCATCGTCAAATTGACGAAGTCCCCTCACTAGACAGGCCACAACTTCCTCGTCAGGGCGCCAACTAGCGATAGCCCGAATTCCCGACGTTATCCAGGCAAATCGATAGGGGAACCATCGATTGATGGCGGGTTCAACCACTGCTCGACCAACATCAGAACCTAGAGCACTAACAACCGCACGAATAAGCTCGGTTCGGTTTGGAGACCAAGGTCTTTCTTCGATGAGTTCGACCGCCTGAAGGAGGAGCGCACTAGACACCTCAGCAGGCAGCCGGGAAGACGTCGCAGATTTGGCAAGTACCAGGTCCAGCCAGAACAGATCCGGTCGACGTGTTAGGACGACTTCTAGCGTTCTGATCAGTTCCGTGACATCTGCATCGGACGCTAGAGCAAGAAGGTGGCGAAAAACTTCTGCCCACGAAGCGTCAGTTGCGTGTTCTTCTACCAAACGAAGTCGATCTCCACTATCCAGACTATTGATCGCCCGAGCAGAGAGGTATTCCCGCATCGAGGCATGAAAGAACCCAACTTCGGACTCGGTCACGGGTTGGAGAACACCGTAGTGGTCGATGAGATTTGCGACGAGAACTCGTCCCGCATTTCGCGCTGCTGAACTATCAAGTCCCGGACCTAGCGGACTTTCCAGGAATTCGATTACAGATCTTTCGGATGCGCTTCGGGGAATACTGTAGGTACCTGCACTTTGGATATTCAGGGCGAGGCTAGCGATGGCACTGGCTCGCTCGTCCCGGTTAAGTTGATCATGAGGAACCTGATGTTGCGACACTCTGCTACGTCGATCCGGATGCGTATCGACGAGATGGTGAAGTATCTGCTCGAACGTCTC
The DNA here is from genome assembly GCA_035602795.1 of Acidimicrobiales bacterium. GTDB lineage: Bacteria > Actinomycetota > Acidimicrobiia > Acidimicrobiales > RAAP-2 > Bog-473. The sequence goes on from DATNLP010000310.1 coordinate 11,264, forward strand.
CGCCCGACTCCGGGGTAGCTCCTTGTATGCGAGCCACAGATGAGACATGTGGACCAACAGAAGCGGGTTCGTGGCCAACTCCGCGAGTTCCGTTCGTTCCTTTAGTTTGGCCATGAACAAATCGGCTGAACTGGGCTCGTCAGTGGCCTCTGACGTCAACCGTCCCTCTTCAACACCCGCGAAGATCTGCCGTTGCTGCTCCTCGTTCAATGGACTGAATCGCGCCGATTCCCAAGCGACTCTTCCCAGGTCCAATCCAACAAGCGCCGTGGGACGACTGGTTGCAATCACTGCAGACCCTCGTCGTTCGGCGTGCATGTAGATGGAGGTAAAAACACTCTCTGCCGACACCTCGTCCGTGTATTCATCGAGGCCGTCGACCAGAAATAGAACCCGGTCATCGTCGAGCGCTTTTTCTATGAGCGGCCAAATCTCGGGTGCACTCGAGGAGTTGAGCCATTGCTTGATTAGCGTTGGAATTGACCAATCCTGAGCTGGACCCTGCGATACCAACTTCACCCACAATGCAAAGGGCACCCAGACAGGCACGTGACCGGCGAACCGTGCGGCAACCTTCGAGAATCGAGGCGACTCTGACAAGGTGTCAAGCGCGATCGCTCTCAGTAGGGCGCTCTTCCCAGACCCAGCACCGCCGACTACAAGATGATTCCCTTCACCAGCAATCCAATCCATCACCCGGTGGCTACGAACATCAAACGATGAGGCGATCGGCGGCAATGGAAGTGGCGGGCTCGAAAGAGCGCCACGGTCGAGGTACTCATCAGGTGGCGGGACCGATAGGGGCGCAGGGAGTGGGCTCTCACCTAAAATCTCTCGGCCTTCGAATACATCTACGTTGACGAATCGACTATGGATCCCTGATCGATCCGGAGGAACTCGGTTCGTTGTGACGTTCGGATCGTGCAATCTGAAAAGCGATCGATAGAACTTCTCCAGGTCCAACCGCAGAGCTCGAAGTTCTTGCGTTGCGAGCCTCGATGACAGTCTGTCTATTAGAAGATCGCCGCAGAAGCGCCGAGCTAGTTGCTCTCGAAAGAAGTCATAAACAATGGCGGGCTCGTCCTTTAGCTCAAGAGTAATAGCCGCCTTGTCCCAAGGTTCAAAAGAGATCTCCCTATCAGCGAGTCGAGCTTGAGCATCGACGATGGCGTCTTGGAGTCCAGTAGGAGATAAGTCATGGCTAGTGCACAGGGTGAAGACCTTCGCAGTCTCCGCCCACTGTCCCTCGAGGAATTTCTCAACCGATGCTGAGACATCCGCGGCCGTAAACGTCTCGACTCTCTTGCATTGATAAGTGGCATACGTCCCATCAGTGCGGCGAGCGTAGAGATCGATCCCTGCCTGGTACTGACCGGATACACCGTAAAGGGCACATTGGGTGACCTCGGCTCTTGACTTTACGAGGCGAAGACATAGTCGTTCAAAATCCTTCCAGCCCAGTCTTTCGATCGGCAGTTGCTGGAGGTAGGGCTCTGCAATGATGCCGAAGGCCTCTTCAGGCGTCTCCGGAGGTGTCTCGAGGTATCCCGGCAAGTCATCCAGAACTTCCACCTCTGATTCAGCATTCATGAATGTCTCGTTCCGTTCGAAATGAGTTCAGGGTTGATGCTGAACCTTTATCTCGTCCTCAATGACAAGGTATCTCCGCCAGACGGAACGAAGTTCTTCGGTAGACAGTGCCTTGCTGGGTGGCCACGGCAGCGATTCAAGGGCCGGAGGAAATATAGTGATGAGGTCATCGGCAATAGGTGTCGGCCTAAAGGAAATGCCTTGAGCTGACGTCGGGTTCAAAATCACCCATGCGACGAGGTCACCTAAAGTAATCGCCGTCGCAGAAATACTGTCGAGGGGCGCACCCGGCTTACGCTGAGCTTTGATGAACACCTGCTGGAGACTGAACTCGCTCCGATCCGTTGATGGTGCTGTAGCAAGCGCCACAACCGCGTAACCGGGCGGCTGCTGGTGCCTCCACATCTGCTGGCGAGTCTGCGAATCCGTAACTGCGCCTTGGGCTACGGATTCCCAAACCATTACCTTCAAGCAGGCCCACACCGCCAGGTGAATTTGGGCTTCAGGGCTTAGCCTGACGCCACGTCCTTGCATCATCGGAAGCAGATACTGCTTTGCGGTCTCCTCAATTTGGCTCATCCATCCGTTGTTGCAGATCTGACAAACGGCCTTGATCTTCAAGAATGCAAGGGTCTGAGATGACCATTGCTTGAGGGGGACGCCGTGCGACGTATAGACGACGGGCTCAACGGTACCCGGAGGGAGCAAATTCTGCCGAGATATCCACGTCGGGATGATGTCCTCTCTCGAATCCGCCGGCATTCCGCAGAACATGCAGGGCTGATCTGCTGAGAGATCACGGCCCTTGTATTTGCCCCTATCGATCGTGTTGAGCATGAGCTCAGGATCCGACTCCGGCGCACCGGGACCCCGTGGGGGTGGCTCGTCAGCGAGAACCGCCCTCCGGGCCGTCGTGTACTTCTCGCCCGATTGCGCCATTCGGGCACGTGCAAGACGCTGGATCTTTGTGTCGGGACTCATCGGTCGCTCCTTCGCCGCTCGGTCCTGTGCACCGGGCCGCAGGGCTCGATGAGTTACTCCCGCGAGGGCCGAGCCCTCTTGTCCTCGATGCCCCCCGGCACAGGCGTGAAGGGCTTGGAGACGGGCGAGCGTGATCGCCCTTGTCAAAGGTATACCCGAGTAGTTTCGGGATCAAGGTACGCAAAAGGGTCATGATTTTTACGAGTTGCCCAGTCTCAGACCAACACAGTTCGCTTGGCTCAAAGGGCATGTCGGCGTCGGACAGCCGGTCACACCCATGATCTTTATGACGTGTGGATAGACAGAACTGATCGATGGTGGGTGACCACCGGCCTTCGAATCTGTATCCGCAAGACGAGTCAACGAAATTGATGTGGCGTTTACGTATCGACTCGGCTTATGCGCTGTGCTTCCTGAGTGGATGCGTCAGGCGTGCTCGGAACGACTTCAGCGGACTACCACGACGACCAGACCAGGCAGGCCTACCGGAAGCAGTTACATCAAGAAGCTAGATATCAGTCGGGCGGGCGGCGTCTTCAAAGATTCGTCCAAGAGTCTCTGCAGCTTCTTGATCAGTTTCAGGGACGAAGTGTGAATACACATTGAGAGTCGTGCTCGGGTTCCGATGTCCTAGTCTCCCGGCGACGGTGCGCACGTCCACGCCAGCAGCAAGGAGGCGGGCCGCCACGTAGTGCCGGAGATCGTGCAGCCGAATGCCGGTGACACCTGCCTGCTTACAGACGTTTCTGAAGGCTCTGGATGTGGAGTCCGGATGCCAAGGGGTCGAGCCATCGACGGAATGGCTGAATACGAAACTCTCGGAAGTGATCGTGGATCCCGCCAACTGGGCTCGCTCTGCCATCTGCTGATGGTGGACCCGTAACGAAGTGACCGTTCCCGAATCAAGTGAGATCCGTCGACTCTGGTGCGTCTTCGTACCCTGCTCGACAAGACCATCTCCCACCCGGACGATTCCTCGCTCGATCGACAGCGTTTCGCGGTCAAGATCGATGTCGCTCCAACGCAGCGCCAGGAGCTCACCCCTCCGGGCTCCCGAAGATGCAGCCAGCATGATGAAGGTGGCCAAGCCGGGGTCTGACTCCTGAGCAAGACGAAAGAGCCTCACGACTTCACCAGGATCGGGTGGCTTCAGTTCCTTCATGGGCACCCGAGGCGGAGAGGCGTCGATGGCCGGATTATGTGTGATCCATCCCCAACGAACCCCTTGGGTCAATGCCCGTCGAATGATGCCGTGAACACGTCGGATGGAGGTTGGGGCGTACGGCCCACGCGACCGACCGACCTCGAGCAGCCGGCGGTAAAACCGGTCGAGGTCCGTTGGGGTCAATTTCGCGACCTGGATCGCCCCAAGTACAGGGATGATCGGGTCATCGATGTACATCCGTGTGGTCTCGACGGTTTTCGGCGAGAAGCTTGGCGTCGCATGTGCGAGCCACTCATTGCACAGCGCAGCGACAGTCCCCTTGGTGAGTATCCCGACCGGACGCTGATCGACCTCGGCCACCATGCTGGCGAGTGCCTTCGACGCGCCGCGTTTCGTGCCACGGAATGTGCGCTCGACGTAGCGCTTTCGACCAGTGCTGGGATCTCTGCCGGCGTGGACCCGGAGCTGCCACGAGTCGTTGCCTCGCTGTCGCATGGAGCCTGCCATGGCGCTTCCCATCCAATCTGTCCATCTCGGCTGGCTGACTGTACCCGAATGGATGGACAAATGGATGGACAACTACTGGGAAGCTTCATCCGAGACCTCAGTAAATGGCCTCTGAACTGGTCTTTCTTTGCAGCCCCAACGGGATTCGAACCCGTGTCGCCACCTTGAGAGGGTGGTGTCCTAGGCCTCTAGACGATGGGGCCGAGCGGTGGTCTCCATGACACGTACGGAGCGCCGCCGGTGCTCGGGGGGAAGGACTCGAACCCTCAATAACTGGACCAGAACCAGCCGTGTTGCCGATTACACCACCCCCGAATGGGTGGGCGTTTAGATTACCCGAGCAGCCCATGGCGGGAGTTCGCCCTGCTGAAGGGCCCGGGGGCGCGGCCTCTCGGGAGGGGCTC
>DATNLP010000512.1:0-9904 GCA_035602795.1 Acidimicrobiales bacterium
GACCGCAAGCCGAGCGAGCCTGCGACCTCATTCATTTTGGTCACGAAGGCAGATGTGCTTCCGGCGTCCCAGTCGGCCAGGAGCGTGGCCATGTCGTTCCCGGAATCGACGAGGAGGCCCTGGAGCGCCGCGAGTTCCGACAAAGTCTCGCCCTGCGTGACCTTTACCTCTGCATCCTGCGCCGCCGTGCCGGTTTGGTACGACGCCAGCGTCTGGGCATCCACGGTGAGTTTCGGTCCGGAGCTGTCCTGGTCCAAGGGATGGTCACGGAGGACGACGTAGGCCGTCAGGACGTCGGCCAGGCCGGCGATCGGGACGGGCTGTGTCTCGTGCACGCCACCAAAGCTGCCGACCCCCTCCACGCCCATGGCCGCCTCACCAGATGCCGGCCAGGGCAGCGTGGGCGCAGCGCCGGGCAAGCTGACCGCGGCGGCGACCGACGGTCGGAAGGCGGGCCGGGGGATGGGACGGAACCACTGGATGCCTGCGCCGACGGCGAGAAGCAGCAGAGCGACGACGAGGCCCGTGACCAGGAGCACGCGCCAGAACCGTGCTACCCGCTCCGTCGCGATCGCCTTGAGGTCGTCGTCTCCCATGGGTGGGAGCTGCCGGCCCAACTCGCTCAGGCGGTTCTTGCTTTCCTTCGTGAGTCCGCGCCGAGCGTGAACGGGACCCCGGCGTTTTCCGACGAGATCTCCTTCTGCCATCTTCCCCGCAGACTACGACCACGCGTCGTGTTGGTCAGGGCAGCGACGCCGGTCTCCGGGCGGGGGGCTAGTGGACCGTGGCCCGGCGTCAGCTTGAGGGAACAGTGAGCGGTGGGACCGTGGTGCTCGGAATCGTGACCGGGCCCCCGCCACCACCGGAGTTGCCGGTCCCGGCACTCGTCGAGACCGGGTTCCCTGCACCCTGAGTCAGATGGAGCAGGACCTCGAGCGTGCCGTTGTTTGCCGTGGTGACAAAGCCACCGACACTCGGATTGGCGATGTCCCAGTTGGCGAACGGGATGTTGATGTCGGCCAAGACATCGATCTGGTCGGACAGCCGCTCCGCCGAGACGGGAAACGACACCGTCTTGCTGACACCGTGCAGATCGAGCACACCGGTGGCGGAGTAGTGCACGATGACACCGTCCCCTGGGAGCTGGCCAAGCGCAATTGGTGAGGAGAGCGTGAGGGTCGCCGTCGGATAGCGGCTCACGTCCATGATGGGGCCGGCGAACTTGGCGTTGCGCTGGCTCTGGTCGCTGACGACGCTGGCCATGTTCACCGTGAACGAGCCCTTGGTGACCGTAGAGCCGGCGATGGTCAGCGAGCCCCAGATCTGGCTGGTGCGGCCCACCGCCGTCGCGTTCTGACCGACCAGGACTTCCTGAACCCGGTACCCGGCGATGGACCCGGATCCGACGTTCCACGTGCCGGCGACCGACCCCACGGTCGTTTCCCCTTCAGCAGCAGCCGAGGTCGAAGTCGTGTCCCGAGCGGTGGGAAGGCTCAACTTCGCTGGAGCAGGTCCTTCGATGAAGTGGATGTAGACGAAAGGCCCTCCGACGGCCAACAGGACCACCACCGCCAGCCCCCCGGCGACCCACCAGGCCAACCTCCGGCGCCTCCCTTTGGCCATGGGACCATGATGGTCCGAATACCTGTCGACCAGCTGTGATGGGTCTTAATGAAGGCTTAGGGGGCAATGCCTAGAAAATCGCCCGGCAACCGCGGTAGGTTTTCCCTCTTGGCGCGGAGGACGGAGTCCGATGAACACGGCAGGAGAGCAACGTAGGTCCACGCTCTTTGGCGTCCCGATCTACCCCATTTGGGTCTTGGAGCAGCAGTGATCCCTCGGCGGCTGCTGACAGTTCTCCTGGCCGGTGCCGCGGTCGCCCTCTCAGTTGGCCTGGTGGTCTCACCTGCGGGCGCCCAAGACTCCACGTCTACCTCACTGGGAATCTCCCCCTCCGCCACGACCTACGGCGACGAGCAGGCCGTCACTTTCAGCTCGACGGTCACGGATACCACGACCCCCACCAGCACGCCGACGGGCACGGTCACCGTGGCCACCGGCTCGACGACTTTGTGCGTCATCGATCTGCCTGACAGCTCCTGCACCACGGGGGCGACCACTTTGGACGCTTCGGGTTCGGCCTATGTGGTGACCGCCACCTACAACAGTGATGACACCAGCACCTTCGACGACTCGACCTCCGGCTCCGAAAACCTGACCGTGGGACAGGCGACCCCGACGGTGTCGATCTCGAACATTCCGACTTCCGCCGCCGTAGGCGGCAGCTTCACCGCGTCCTACAGTGTCACGTCGGGCGACTCGGGAGCGACTTCGGTGGTCTCGAACTCGACCAGCTACTGCACCGTGAGTGGCTCGACGGTCACCTTTGTGGCGGTCGGCACCTGCTCGTTGACCGCATCGGTGGCGGAGACGACGGACTACACGGCGGCCTCAGGTTCGCCGCAGACCTTCACCATTGGCCAAGCCACGCCGACGGTGTCCATCTCGAACATTCCCGCCTCCGGAACAGCCATCTACGGCGGCAGCTTCACCCCGACCTACACCGTCACCTCCGGCGACGCCGGGACGACTTCTGTCGTCTCGGACACGGCCACCACCTGCACCGTGACCAGCGGGGTGGTGAGCTACGTCGGGGTCGGCACCTGCACGCTGACCGCATCGGTGACCGCCTCGGGGAACTACGCCGCGGGCACCGGAAGCGAACAGAGCTTCAGCATCGGCAAGGCCACGCCCACCGCGCCGACCATCTCGGACATCCCGGCCAACCCGGCCTACCAAGAGAACTTCGCGGCCACGGTCAGCACCACCGGGGACGGGACGACCGCGGTGGCGTCGAGCACCACCGGGGTGTGCACGGTCAACGGGCTGACGGTGACCTTCGTGGGGGTGGGAACGTGCTCCCTCACCGCAAGCGTCGCCAGCGGCACGGACTACCTGGAGGGGACCGGAAGCGTGCAGACGTTCACCGTCTATGCCCATTCCCCGTCGACGCCGATCATCACGAACATTCCGTCGAATGCCATTCAGGACGGCACGTATGCCGCCAACGTCAGCACGAACGGTGACGGCATCACGTACGTCGTCTCGGACACCACGTCGATCTGCACCGTCTCCTACAACGTCTACGTCTATTTCGTCAACCCGGGTACCTGCACGTTGCAAGGGGCCGTGAGCAACGGGACTCTCTTCGCAGGGGGAACCGGAGCAGGGGAGTCGTTCTCCGTCGCGGGTGCGCCACGTGGCTACTGGCTGGTGGGGTCCGACGGCGGCATCTTCAGCTTCGGACTCGCCGGCTTCTACGGCTCGACCGGCTCGCTCCACCTCCAGCGCCCGGTGGTCGGGATCACGCCCACCTCGAATAAGGCCGGCTACTGGCTCGATGCCTCGGACGGTGGCGTCTTTGCGTTCGGCGACGCCGGCTTCTACGGGTCGCTCCCCGGGCTCGGGCTGCACCCGGCCGGCTCGGGACTTCCGCACAGCCTCGCCGCGCCCATCGTCGGCATGGTGCCGTCGACCACCGGCCACGGGTACTTCATGGTGGGTTCGGACGGCGGCGTCTTCGCCTTCGGTGACGCCCATTTCGCCGGGTCCTGCCCGGGTATCGGCGGCTGTGCCGGCACGGCGATCGCCGTCATGCCCGACGCGACGGGGGGCGGGTACTGGCTGGTGACGTCCGTAGGGGACGTCTACGCCTTCGGTGACGCGCCCTTCGAAGGCAACGCGCCACCCGAGGGCGTGCCGGTGACCAGTGCCGTCGCGTCGCCCGGCGGCGAGGGCTACTGGATCCTGTTCTCCAATGGCGCCGTGCTCTCCTTCGGTGACGCGGTGCCGCTCACCGGACCGGTCGGCTACACCAATTCGTTCGACCCGGCGACGGCCATCTTCCCGACCAGCGACGGCCGAGGACTCTGGGTGGCCTCGGCCCGGGGTGACGTCTTCCCGTCCGGGAACGCCCCGTTCTTGGGCAGCATGTCGGCCACCCCGCTCAACGGCGCCATCATCGCCGGTTTTGGGTTCTGACCTCGTCGTCTCTTTGCCGGCATCATCGACGGCGTAGGACCAGCCGCACCAGCACCGTCACCGGGTCGCAGCGACCAGGCGTGAGCCAGAGACCACATGACGACTGAGCAACGGCGGCCGAGCGCGCCGGCGATCCGCCGGACCGCGCCGGACGCCCGCCTGTGGGTGCCCGCCGCGCTCCTGTTCGGCCTCCTCGTCGTCGAGGGGCTCCGCCAGGGCGGCTTCTGGCCGGCGGATGCCTTCGTCGTCGCCCTGGGTGCCGCCAGCGTGCTCCTGGCGGCCGCCGTCGTGGTCCCACCCGACCGACGCGGGCTCCTCGTCGTCGGGAGCATCCTGGTGCTGGCGGCGTGGTGGTTGATCCGGGCCGTCACCGCCGGCATGCCCGAGCGCTTCCTGCCCCTCGGGGCGAGCATGCTCGCCTTCGCCGCCGCCTTCGTGGCCACGCGATCGCTGTCGGGCCGGGCCCGCGAGCTGGCGGGCCTGGGGGTGGCCTGCCTCGGCGCGGTCGGTGCCCTGCTCGGCTTCGCCGGACTGATCGGGCGCTCGTTCCCGCTGGCCATGCCGGCCCAGGGACTGTGGCGGCTGTCGAGCACCCTCACCTATGCGGACGCGGCCGGGCTCGTCCTGGGCATGTGCCTCCTGGTGGCCCTCGGGCTCGACCTGTACCCGCCGCTGGTGCGGGTGGCCGTCTGCCTGAGCGCGGCCGGGTTGCTGGCGACGCAGAGCCGGGGCGCGTTCGTCGCCTTCGCCTGCGCCTGCCTCCTGGTCCCACGGCGTCGCTACGTGCAATTCCTGGTCCCGCTGGTGGCGGGGACCGCGCTCGGCGTGGCCGCCGTCTTTTCGTCGAGCGATGCCGGTCCCGTTCCTTGGCTGGCGGCCCTGCTCGTCGCGGCCGTGTTCGTCTCGGCCGTCGCCTCGCGCCAGGTGGAGGCCTTCCGGCGAACCACGGGCGCCCGCGTCCTCACGGGCACGGTCGTCGCCTGTGCCGTCGTCGCCGCGCTGGCCCTGTTGCATCACGAGGTCGGCCTGCGCGCCCTCGCACCCAGCGATCAGGACCGGTCAGTCGAGTGGTCCACCGCGCTCGACCAGTGGCGTTCGGCCCCCCTGGTCGGCGTCGGGCCTGACCGGCTGCTGACCTTCCACGCCAGCGACGGAACCATGGCGCATTTCGTGCACAACGAGTACCTCCAGGTCGCGGCCGATTCGGGCGTCGTCGGTCTGGCGCTGCTCGCCCTGTCCGCCCTCGCCGTCGTCAGAGTCGTGCGCCGGCACGATCTGCTCGCTTCCTGCGCCGTCGGCGCCCTGGTCTGCTGGGCGGTTGCCGGCGCGTTCGACTTCGATTGGCACCTCAGCGTCGTCGGGTTGCTGGGCGGCTGGTGTTGCGGGTTGGCCGCGCGCCGGGAAAACGACGTCGGAAGTTCGTCCGGCCACACCTGGGGCGAGGCGCGTCCACGATGACGAGTGCCGGACGACGGTGCCGAACGGCGCCGGCAACGGCTCGAGCGTCGGGCGCTCCTCAGGCGCCGATGGCCGCAGCCTCGGGCTCGGGCAGCGCCGCACTGACGCGCTGGGCGAGGAGGGCCGCACTGCAGCCGGAGGCGGCGGCGGCGCGGCGCACCAGTCCCGCCACGTAGGAGATCAGCATGATCACGTCGAGCCGCGGCGAGCGGCCGACGAAGGGCACCGGCTCGGTCGCCTCGTCGAGGCCGGCCGTCTCCAAGATGCGCAGGCGGATGTCGAGGAGCAGGCCGCGGGCCTCCTCCAGCGTGGTGGCGTGGTTCCGCATCCAGGCGGAAACGCCCAGCTCGAGCGACAGGTCTCCCGACGAGGGGTCGACCGGGCCGAGCTCGGCCAGCCCGCACAGGACGGCGGGTCCGAAGCCCTGGGGAGCGCCTGTGACCATGCGGTCAGTGTGCCCAATTGCTGTAACAGGGTGGTGGACCGGTCCTGGGCTGGTAATTTGCACACCGTGCCGCGCACCATTTGGAAGGGCGCCCTCAGTTTCGGGCTGGTCAACATCCCCGTCGGCCTCTACCCGGCGACGTCCGACAAGAGCGTCCACTTCAACCAATTCGAAGAGGGCACCTCGGACCGGATCCGCTACAAGAAGGTCAACGAGCGCACAGGCGAGGAGGTCCCGGGCGACCGAATCGTCAAGGGGTTCGACCTCGGCGGCGGGGAGTACGTCATCCTCACCGACGAGGAGCTCGAGTCGGCCGAGCCCAAGAAGTCGCGGCAGATCGAGATCTCCGACTTCGTCGAGCAGACCGACATCGACCCGGTCTACTTCCGCGCCAGCTACTACCTGGCGCCCGAGGGCGAGGGGGCGGACAAGGCGTATGCGCTGCTCAGGAAGGCGATGGCGGACTCCGGCCGCATCGCCATCGCCACCCTGGTCATGCGCAACAAGGAGTACCTCGTCGCCGTGCGCCCCGACGACGACGCGCTGGCCCTGCACACGATGTACTTCTCCGACGAGGTGCGCCAGCCGGGTCGCGAGTTCCCGGCGCTCCCGAACACCGACGAGGTGAGCGACCGCGAGCTGTCCATGGCGCAGCTGCTGATCGAGTCGATGGAGAGCGACTGGGATCCCAAGCGCTTCCACGACACCCACCGCGAGAAGGTCGAAGAGATCATTGAGGAGAAGCGGTCCGGTCACGAGATCGTGCTCCAGGCCGAGCCGGAGCAGCCGGCCAAGGTGGTCGACCTGATGGAGGCCCTCAACGCCAGCATCAAGGCCTCGGCCCGGTCGGGCGCGGCCAAGCCGGCCCGGAAGTCGGCTGCCAAGCGGACGCCGGCCAAGGCGACCAAGAAGGCGCCGGCGGCCAAGAAGACCGCCTCGGCCAAGCCGGCGGCTCGCCGCAAGGCCTCCTGACCCCGGCGCGACCCGGTCCGGCCCCCGCGCAGATGTAGTGCGCAGATCGGGGCATTCCTGCACAATTCCCGTCTATATGCTCTGATCTGACTCCTTTTCCCGCTCCAGAACGGTAATTAATGATGAGATGCCGTTGCTGAGCATTTGCTCGGGGAGGAGTCCAGATGGCCATCGCGCAGGTACGGGTTCCAGGGGAGCGGATCGCCGAGTGGATGGGGTTCGACGGCCTCGTCCAGCTGATCTCGGTGGACGGGCAGCGCACCGTCGGCTGCCCCTACTGGGAGCTGGTGGCCGACGTCGGCGCCGACCAGCTCCGCGACCTCTACACCGACATGGCCGTCGTCCGGCGCATCGACGCCGAGGCGATGGCGCTGCAACGCCAGGGCGAGCTCGGCCTGTGGGCCCCGCTGCTCGGGCAGGAGGCGGCCCAGGTGGGATCGGCCCGAGCCCTGCGCAGTGACGACTTCGCGTTCCCAAGCTACCGCGAGCACGGCGTGGTCTACTGCCGCGGCGTCGACCCGGTCTCCATGTTGCGCATGTGGCGCGGCACTGCACTCTCCGGCTGGGACCCGGCCGAGCACGGCATCGCCACGCCGGCCATCATCGTGGGCGCGCAGACCCTGCACGCCACCGGGTACGCCCTGGGCGTCGCGCTGGACGGCGCCTCGTCGGCGGCGCTGGCCTACTTCGGCGACGGCGCCAGCAGCGAGGGGGACGTGGCCGAGGCCTTCGGCTTCGCCGCCAGCTTCGTGGTCCCGGTCGTCTTCTTCTGCCAGAACAACCAGTGGGCCATCTCCGAGCCGGTGCGGCTGCAGTCGCACGCCTCCATCGCGCAGCGGGGGCAGGGCTACGGCATCCCGGGCATTCAGGTCGACGGCAACGACGTGCTGGCCGTGCTGGCGGCCACCCGCGTCGCCTTGGCCCGCGCCTACGCCGGGCTGGGCCCGACGCTGGTCGAGGCGGTGACGTACCGCATGGGCCCGCACACGACGTCGGACGACCCCACGCGGTACCGCTCGACCATCGAGGAGGAGGAGTGGCGGGTGAAGGACCCGCTGGCCCGCCTGCACGCCCTGCTCCAGCGCGAGGGCCTGATCGACGAACACTTCGAGGCTCAGGTGGCCGCCACGGCCGACGAGGTGGCGGCGACGCTGCGCCAGGGCTGCCTGTCCATGCCCGACCCCGAGCCGTCGGCCCTCTTCGAGCACGTCTACGCCGAGCCGCACCCGCTGCTCGACGAGGAACGCCAACGGTACGAGGCCTACCTGGCCGGGTTCGACGAGGAGGCCTGATGGCCACGATGACGCTGGGCAAGGCCCTCAACGCCGGCCTGCGCCAGGCCATGGAGCAGGACCCCAAGGTCGTCCTCATGGGCGAGGACATCGGGAAGCTGGGCGGCGTCTTCCGCGTCACCGAGGGGCTCCAGCAGCAGTTCGGCGACCGCCGCGTCATCGACACCCCGCTGGCCGAGTCGGGCGTCATCGGCACCGCCGTCGGCCTGGCCATGCGGGGCTACCGCCCCGTGTGCGAAATCCAGTTCGACGGCTTCGTGTACCCGGCCTTCGACCAGATCGTCTCGCAGGTGGCCAAGTTCCGGTTCCGCAACGAGGGCCGCGTGAGCCTGCCGATGACCATCCGGGTGCCCTACGGCGGCGGCATCGGCGCGGTGGAGCACCACTCCGAGTCGCCCGAGGCCTACTTCGCCCACACGGCCGGGCTGCGCGTCGTGACGCCGAGCAACGCGGCCGACGGCCATCGCATGATTCGCCAGGCCATCGCCTCCGACGACCCGGTCGTCTTCTTCGAGCCCAAGCGCCGCTACTGGGAGAAGGGCGACGTGGACGACGAGGCCCCGCTCGGGCGCGTGCCCCTGCACCAGGCCCGGGTGGCCCGGGAGGGGAGCGACGTGACCGTGGCCGCCTACGGCCCCATGGTGGCCACCTCCCTCGAGGCGGCCCGGATCGGGGCCGAGGAGGGCACCTCGGTCGAGGTGCTGGACCTGCGCTCGCTCTCGCCGATCGATTTCGACACCATCGAGGCCTCGGTCCACAAGACCGGACGGCTGGTCGTCGTCCACGAGGCGCCCGTCTTCGGGGGGCTGGGGGCCGAGATCGCCGCCCGGATCTCGGAGCGCTGCTTCTACCACCTCGAGTCGCCGGTGCGCCGCGTCGGCGGATTCGCCACCCCCTATCCCGCCTCCCGCCTGGAGCGCCACTTCCTGCCCGACGCCGACCGGATCCTCCACGAGGTGGACCGGTGCCTCGAGCCGTGAGCGAGACCGCGGCGCGCCACTTCCGGCTGCCCGATCTGGGCGAAGGGCTCACCGAGGCCGAGATCGTGGCCTGGCGCGTGGCGCCCGGTGACACGGTGGCGCTGAACCAGATTCTGGTCGAGGTGGAGACCGAGAAGGCCGTCGTCGAGCTGCCTAGCCCGTTCGCCGGCACGGTGGCGGAGCTGCTGGCGGCACCGGGGGAGACGGTGGCCGTCGGGTCCCCGCTCATCTCCATCGAGACCGGGGCCGAGGCGGGGGGCGGGGACGAGACCGAGACTGCGGCCGCGGCGCCGACGGCGACCGCTACACCGACAGCGACCTCGACAGACGGTGCGACCGAGCGGGTGCCCATGCTCGTCGGCTACGGACCGGCCGAGGCCCGGCCCAGCCGCCGCCGCGGCGGGCGGGCGCACCGGGCGCCGGCGGCGGCGCTGGAGGTCGGCTCGCGACCGCTGGCGGCTCCACCCGTGCGCTTCATGGCCCGCCAGCACGGCGTCGACCTGGCCGACGTCACGGGCCGCGGCCCGGGCGGGATCATCACGCGTGACGACCTGGCCGCCCACGTGGCCGTGGCCGGGGCGGGGTCGACGGCGGAGCCGGCGCCGTCGGACGACGGCCGCGAGACCCGCACGCCGGTGCGCGGCATCCAGAAGCACATGGCCGAGGCCATGGTGCGCAGCGTCACCGGCGTCCCACAGGCGTGCGTCTTCCTGACC
>DATNLP010000341.1:0-3331 GCA_035602795.1 Acidimicrobiales bacterium
TGGCGGGCGGCCGACGTGGCCGACCCCGACGCGTGGACCCTGCGCCTGACCGCCGACGACCAGGCCGAGCTGGACGCGGCCCTGGCCACCGCGAAGGCCAAGAGCAGCGAACCGCTCGAGCTGGGGCGGGACGACTTCCCACTGGACGGCCTGGCCACCAAGCTGGACGGGGTGGTCGACGTCCTGCTCAACGGGCGGGGCTTCTGCCGCATCGCCACCCTCGACGCCGACCGCTACCGCGACGACGACCTGACCCTCCTCTACTGGGGCATCGGGTTGCACCTCGGCGAGCCGTGGGCGCAGAACAAGCACGGCCACGTGTTGGGTGACGTCACCGACCAGGGCAAGACCATCGACGACCCGACGGTGCGCGGCAACGAGCTCGGCGGCATCGCGCTCGACTACCACACCGACGGCTCGGACCTGGTGGGCCTGCTCTGCCTGCGCACGGCCCGCAGCGGGGGCCTGTCCTGCGTGGCCAACGTGGTGGCCATCCACAACCACATGGTGCGCGAGTGCCCCGAGCTGGCGGCGGCGCTCTACGAGCCGATGCCGTACGACGCCCGGGGTGAACAGGCGGAGGGCACGAGGGCGTTCTACGAGGTGCCGGCGTTCACCGAGCACGGGGGCCGGCTCTTCGTGCGCTTCATCCCCCAGTACATCCTGGCCTCCCAGCGCCACCCCGACGCCCCCCGCCTGAGCCGGACCGCACGCGCCGCCATCGCCAAGGCGTCGGAGCTGGCCAACGATCCGGACTTCAACGTCTACATGGACCTGCAGCCGGGCGAGATGCAGTTCATCAACAACTACCACGTCCTGCACGGCCGCACGGCCTACGAAGACGACGTGGACCATGGCTACAAGCGCCATCTGAAGCGCCTGTGGCTGGCCACTTACGCGCTGACGGACCGGCCGGCCTACTTCGCCGCCCTCGGCCGGCGCAGCCACTGGGAGGCCAAGCGCTCGGTGAGCACGCTGCCGGCCGTCGAACGGGTGCCGGCGTCGTCATAGCGATCGGCAGTCGGGCGACGAGGCGTCGTCGCGCCCCGAGTCGTGGACGACAGACGACGGCCGGGACGACGTAGCGTCGCGCCCATGGACTTCTCCTGTCGCTGGCGGGCCGACTTCGCGGACGCCGACGTCGACACGCTGCACGCCGAGGGCTTCGGGCATCCGCCGCGCCACGCCGACTGGCGGGCCCAGGTGGAGCAGCACAGCCTGGGCTGGGTGTGCGCGTACGACCAGGAGACGCTCGTGGGCTTCGTCAATGTGGTCTGGGACGGCGGCGCCCACGCCTTCTTGCTCGACACCGTGGTCGCCGCCGCGCACCGCCACCAGGGAGTGGGGAGTGCACTGGTGGAGGTGGCGGCACGGGAGGCCCAGGCCGCCGGCTGCGAGTGGCTCCACGTGGACTTCGAATCCGAGCTCGGTGACTTCTACGTCGGCTGGTGCGGCTTCTCCCCGACAGCGGCCGGGATCCTCGCCCTCAGCTGACCCACTGTGCCGGAACGGAACGTCACTGACGCCGGGGGCGGCCCCGGCCAGATCGTCATCCTGAACGGAGTCCCGCGCTCGGGGAAGACCACCATCGCCGGGGCGCTGCAGCAGCGCGGCCCCGGCGTCTGGGTCAACCTCGGCGTCGACGCGTCCATCCACTCCACCCCCGAGCACCTGCGACCCGGCATCGGGCTGCGGCCCGGCGGCGAGCGCCCGGACCTCGAAGAGCTCGTCGTCGTCCTGTACGCCGCATTGTTCGAGTCGGTCGCCGCCCACGCCCGGCTCGGACTCGACGTCGTGGTCGACGTCGGGCTCCACGAGTCGTACTCCGAGCCTCGCCACATCCGGCGCGACAGCGCCCGCCGGCTGGCCGGGCTGCCCGTCCTCTTCG
The DNA here is from genome assembly GCA_035602795.1 of Acidimicrobiales bacterium. Taxonomy (GTDB): domain Bacteria; phylum Actinomycetota; class Acidimicrobiia; order Acidimicrobiales; family RAAP-2; genus Bog-473. The sequence continues at coordinate 1,889 of DATNLP010000341.1, forward strand.
TCGGCGTGCGCTGCCCCCTTAATGTGATCTGGCAGCGGCGCCAGAAGTCGTGGGGGCAACACCGGCATGACGCCGACCCCGAACTCGTGGCCGCGGTGCAACGTTGGCAGGAGGCGGTGCACCAGGTGACCTACGACCTCGAGGTCGACACGGCGGCCTCGAGCCCGGTCGAGTGCGCGGACCTGATCGCGGGGCGGGTCGGCGAGGGTGCGCCGGGCGTCGCCTTCGGGCCACCGGACGCTCAGAGTTAGTCGTGGCGGGTGGGAGCGCCCGCCGGGGCCGCTCTGTCAACGACCGAAGGCCGCGCCCGTCACCCCTCGTCGCGCCGTGACCGGGAGAACCACTTCTTCCGGTTGCCCATGGCCATGGTGCCCTCGATGAACTCCGCCGGCAGCGCCCCTTCGCGCAGGACGCGCACGGGCGACACCGTGGCGTCGACCAGCGTCGCCGGTTCCCCCTCGCGCGAGCCGCCGTCGACGACCAGCGCCACGTCGGACGCCGTGAAGGCGTGGGCCACCTGGACGGCGTCGGTGAAACTGAGCGGCACCGTGCGCCACGGACCGTGCTCACGGCACAGCTTGCGCAGCGCCCGGCCCTCGGGCATACCCACCGTGACCGCCCAGCCTCCGCTGTCGTCGGCCACCTGGTCGTAGGGCTGGCCGGGGTGGGCGTCCGGGTCGGCGTCGCGGGCGCGGGGGAGGAACACCTCGACCGGTCCGGGCCAGCACCGCTGCAGGAGCTGGTTCAGCTCGTCGCTCCAGCCCGACGTCAGCTCGCGCACGGCGTCGACGTGGCCGACCACGTAGTGCGGCCCCTCGGGGTCGGCGGCCAGCGCCGCCAGGCGCTCCTCCCCGGCGGCACCGACGTGCACGGCCAGGCAATAGCCGCCCACCGCCGGCACGGCGATGACACCGCCCCCGGCCAGCGCCGCACCCACCTCGGCCTCGCCCGCGCCGACCAGCGGGGGCTCGGGCGCACCGGCCTCCTCGGCGTCGCCGTCGGTGGGCTCGGTGTACGACATCTCCCCTTTGTACTCACTCAGCCGGCGCCAGCGGTGGCATTCGCCCGCAACGCACGCTGCCGCCCCGCCAGGTCCCGCTGCAGCGAGACCGGCCCGAAGCCGAGGCCTCGGGCCAGCCCGGCGGCCGCTTCCGCCTGGGCCGGCGCCAGCTCCACCACCACCGCGCCCGGCGAGCCCAGCCACGCCCGGGCCTGCCCGAGCACGGCCTCCACCTCGTGCAGCCCCGGGGTCCCGTCACGGCCCGGGCCGGCCACCAGGGCCGACCGCGGCTCGCGCCGCACATCGGCGTCCAGCCCCGCCCACTCGTCCTCGCTGACGTAGGGCGGGTTGGCCACCACCAGGTCGACCCGGCCCCGCAGCGACGCCGGTAGGGGCTCCAGCCAGCTGCCCTGGACCAGCGTGACCGGCGGCAGGCGCCCGCC
>DATNLP010000354.1:0-8204 GCA_035602795.1 Acidimicrobiales bacterium
GGCGGGCGACTCCCAACTCAAGCGGCCCTGCTCGTCGAGGACCGTGATCATGTCCGTGGCCCGCTGCACCAGGGCCCGGAACCGTTGCTCGCTCTCGCCCTGGGCCTCGGCCTGGACCGCCCGCGTCGTGGTCCCCCGCACGGCGATGATCAGGTAGGTCACCAGCTCGCCGATCAGGACGAAGAAGATGCCGCGGCTGACCCAGTCGCTCATGGCCTGGGGAGCGTGCGTGGCCACGTCCGCCGGCAGCAGCGGCCCGGCCATGAACATGGCCACCACACCCGAGGCCAGGGCACCGCGCGGCCCGAAGCGCAGGCCGGCCAGGAAGACCGGGAGGAAGAACCAGTCGGGCGCGACCTTGTCGGCACCGCCGACGGCGTAGGCGGCGAAGAAGGCCGCCGGGAACAACAGGACGATCACGGCCAGCGCCAGCGGCGCGGGCAAATGGGACAGCGTGAGCCAGGAGATCACACGGACGGAGCGGGAGTCGGCGTCCCACTGCTTCGAGACCTTGGTCACTGCGTTCTCTCGGCTGGCCCCGCCTGAGAATTGAGAATTATTTCGGACAACCCTCCTGGTGAGGGTGCCTCTTCAGAGTTTTCGGCGGGCGCGCCAGACCTCGGTGCGGTACCCCAGGTCGAAGGTCGTGTCACCCTCGACGCCCAGGGCGTCGCGGAGGAGCCGCCGGGCGGTGTCGAAGAGCCGCTGGCGGGCGTCCTCCGGCATGAGGATGACCCAGCTCCAGGTGCCCAAGAGCCCGACCAGTTCGTCGGCGTTCAGCGCGACGCCCCAGGTGAAGACCGTCGTCTCGGGCTGGTCGAACGGCACCCCCGGAGGGATCACCAGGACCTGGTCGGCGCCGTGGGGGTTGTGCAGCGCGGCGGTCAGCTCGGCCGCGCTCGCGTCGTCGAGGGCGAACTGCAGGTCACCGAGCAGGGTCTGGGCCCGCTCCACGAAGGACGAGAGATCGGGTCCCGACCACATGACGCCGAGCGTCCCGCCGGCAACGAGGACCCGCCCCACCTCCTGCAGCGTGGGGACCGGGTCCATCCAGTGCCAGGACGCGCTCGCGAGGACCGCCTCGGCACAGCCGTCGGGCAGCGGGATCGACTCTCCCGTGCCGGCCAACGCCCGCACCTCGGGCAGGGTCTGGGCCAGCACTTCACGCATGCGATCGTCCGGCTCGACGGCGACCACCTCGTCCGCCCGCCCCACCAGCCGCCGGGTCAGCCCGCCCGTGCCGGCGCCCAGGTCGACCACCCGTCCGACGTGGCCCGGGAGCACCCAGCCCACCGCCTCGGCCGACGGGCCCGGTCGGTAGCGCCCGTAGTGGTCGGCGATGGAGCCGAAGCTCGAGGCGCGCTCGGCCCGCTGCTCGGGCGTCACGACGTGAGGTCCCGGTTCCGTGCTCGCCACGGGCCGACCATAACGGCCGGAGCTGGGCGTTGCCCCGGGCGCGTAGAGTCTCCCGGTCACGATGCGCCGCAGTGCGGACGGGCGGCACGAGAGGGTTCGGTATGGCCAACAAGTGGTTCGAGACGGTGGCCGAGGCGCAGCGCCGGGCGAAGAAACGGCTGCCCAAATCGGTCTACGGCGCCCTCGTCGCCGGCTCCGAGCGGGGGACCACGCTCGAGGACAACATCGCCGCCTTCGGCGAGCTCGGGTTCGCTCCCCACGTCGCCGGGCTGGCGGCCAGCCGGGACCTGACCACCAAGATCATGGGCCAGGAGATCTCGTTCCCGGTCGTCATCTCGCCCACCGGCGTGCAGGCCGTGCACCCCGAGGGCGAGGTCGCCGTGGCCCGCGCCGCGGCGGCACGCGGCACCGCCATGGGGCTGAGCTCGTTCGCCAGCATGCCCATCGAGGACGTCGTGGCGGCCAACCCGCAGACCTTCTTCCAGATCTACTGGATCGGGTCGCGTGACCAGATCATGGCGCGGGTCGAGCGGGCGCGGGCCGCCGGCGCCGTCGGCCTCATCGCCACGCTCGACTGGTCGTTCTCCCACGGGCGCGACTGGGGCAGCCCCACCATCCCCGAGGCGATGAACGTGCGCACCATGTTGCAATTCGCCCCGGAGGCGCTCACGCACCCGACCTGGCTCTGGTCCTTCGCCAAGACCGGGAGGGCGCCGGACCTGACCACCCCCAACATGGTGGCCAAGGGCGAGCAGGCGCCGACGTTCTTCGGCGCCTACGGCGAGTGGATGGGCACGCCGCCTCCCAGCTGGGAGGACGTGGCGTGGCTGCGCGAGCAGTGGGGTGGGCCATTCATGCTCAAGGGGGTCAGCCGCGTCGACGACGCCCGACGGGCCGTCGACGCCGGGGTGACCGCCATTTCCGTGTCGAATCACGGCGGCAACAACCTCGACGGCACGCCGGCGACCATCCGCACCCTGCCGGCGGTGGCCGACGCGGTCGGCGACCAGATCGAGGTGCTGCTCGACGGCGGGGTACGGCGCGGCGGCGACGCCGTCAAGGCCGTGGCCATGGGCGCCCGCGCCGTCATGATCGGGCGCGCCTACCTGTGGGGCTTGGCCGCCAACGGTCAGGCCGGCGTCGAGAACGTCCTGGACCTGCTGCGCAGCGGCTTCGAGTCAGCCCTGCTCGGGCTCGGGCACGCGTCGGCCCACGAGCTGAGCCCGGCCGACCTGGTGATCCCGGAGGGCTTCAGCCGCCCTCTGGGGATCTGAGCGACGCGCTGCGTCAGCTGTCGAACTTGACGACGCCGCGGATGATGGTGCCCGCGGCCTGGTCGTCGTATCCCTGCTGCACCTGGTCGAGCGTGTACTCCTGGGTGATGAGCTCGTCGATCTCGAGCTGGCCCTTTTCGTAGAGGTTGAGCAGGTTCGGCACCTGGGCCGGGAGTGTGCAGCTCCGCGCGGCTCTGTGTGGTTCTGCGTCTTGAGCTGGCGGTACACCTCAGAGCTAATCAGAGCTGCACAGAGCCGAACAATGCACTTCGTCAGAGTTTCGCTGTCAACGCGCTGTCAAACGCGGGCCGCGGCGCTGTAGTGCCCTGAGAGCCGCGCGACAGCTCCGTGCGCACCGGGACACCACCGAATAGCTCAGCGGCCCAGGGCGCAGCGACGAGCCGGTGCTCCTCGATGTTCAGGTGTCGAGGTCGTCGGGCACTCAATGCTCTGGCCGGAACCTCACCTGCCGGTTGGCGTCCCTGTACGAGAGCCACCCTGGATGCGCCTCGACGTAGTCGAGGAATTCGGCCTGGTTCAGCACGCGCAGGGTGTCCGTCTCGATGCGCCACACCGGAATCCACTTCATGCCCGATGCGTCGACCATGTCGCCGTCCTCGTCCATGTTGAGCCCTGGCCATGCGCGCACCCGTAGAACACCTTCGAGGTCGTCCAGCGCGTCGCGCTCCTCGCCGAGTCCCTTTGCAATGTCGTCGAAGATCTCGTCCTCAATCTCGTCGAGGACCTCGTCTGCGTCGGGCTCGTCGTCAGCTTCGCCCACGGCGTCATCCTCCCACGGCGCGCCGCGTCCCCGGGGAGCCGACGATGGTCGAATCCGTTAGGCGCCTAACGGTGCCAGGCATCCGAGGACGAGGTCGCACCGGCCAGTGTGACCGAGAGCTGTGACAGCCGCCTGGTCGTGAGAGATCCCGTGGTCCGAGAGTCTGCCGTGAGGCCCCGTCCCGGAGACGCGGTGACCCTGGCCAGGATTAGACACGGCCCGGGGACGGGACACCCAAGTCTGACGCGACGACGCCCCCGCCCCCGGTGCCACGACGAATCGTGTCAAGAACTCACCGGGGACGGGAGCGACCTAGTTGCTCAGCCCGGGGATCGACCAGGAGGTCGCGCCCCTCATGCCGGTCGGAACGCAGTTGAAGCCGACCCCTCGGGCTGAGCAAATCAGTTACTCGGCGTAGGTGCTGGTTGCCACCGTGCCGGCAGAGCCACCGTTGGGCAGAATCGTGGACTGCACTTGGTAGACCTCGAGCCCGCGCAGCGCCACCGACTCGAACGTCTCGACGAATGTCTCGTAGTCATTCGTGGCGTCAAGTGTGCTGTCGCGAACGACCCCGAGGTCGAGGCGACCACCGTCGAGGAACTGCAGCGTCCCCTCTGGGTACAAGAGCCAGGCGAGCATGAACGCGGCCTCGGCGGATTGACCCGGCCACTGCGGCAGCGGAGCGTTCGACGCCAACAGGCCGAAGAATTGATTCGTGATCGCGCTGCCGCCAGTGCCATAGGTGCCCGCCTTCAACCCGTCGAGCGCCCAGATGACGTTGACGTTGCGCGCGGCGAACCAGTCGTCGACCTGCGCGTCGCTGAGCGCCAGCACGTTCTGCGAGCCCGCGTTGTCGTGCGCGACCTCGCGCAGGATGTCGGCCCGTATCAGGTCTTTTGCCCAGTCCGGAAATACCGCGGTGAAGCGGGCCGTGCGCGGGATGCGGTGCGAGTAGCGGTACTGGCTGCAGAGCAAATCGACCGAAGCCAAGAGGTCCCGCATCGCGCCGAGGTACTCGACCGGCTTGACCTGCTTGCTCGCGGTGTAGGCCAACGTGAGCAGTTCGAGCTCGGCCTCGCGCGCGGCGACAGCGATGGCGACCTCGGTGTTGGCTGCGATCTGCTCCGGTGCGAATCGCCCTTGCATATTCCCGAACCCAACCCTTGTTGGAATGGCATTTACATAAACCAGCTGCTCGGCACCGCACGCAACTTGGTACACGGGCTTGGTCGCACCGGCGGGGGTTGCATCGGTGGCCTCAGTCCAAACTCCTGTGGCCGAGCCCAGTCCAGACGCGGTGGCCTGGAGACTCGGGACGCCGATATCCGGTGGTGTGACGAATCTGAGGCCCCCCCTATCCGTCTGAAACGCGGGCAGGCCGTCGCGGAAGGGTCGGTCGGCACCTGCGAACACCGGCACCGAATAATCAACATTCACCGGCAGACAAACACCACCGGACGCGACGAGGGCCTCGGGCGCGCAGACGGCCTGGATCTTCGCGCTGTTGCCGAACGCGTCGTTCAGCTTGAGGCGCCGCTCGTCCGGGTACTGGTCGGCCCAGCGCGCCCGGGCGCACATGTGCGGCCTGCCGGTGCCTGGCTCGTCTCGGTCGAGGCCCATCAGCACGTCGGCCATGACGCGGCCCAAGGTCGAGCTGTCCTCGATGACGGCGCCGGGGACGATCCCTGCGGCCTGCGCGGCTGCGACCAACGCCGTGCGCTTCGTGGTCGGTGCGTTCGGACTCGGCGCTGCAGGTCCGCGCGTCTGCGCCATGCGCGCCGCGCGCGACCCGGGTGCGGCGCCGGCAGTGACGGCTGCGTGGTAGGCGCTCGGCTTCGCGGCCCTGGCTTGCGCGCCCACCCGCCGAGCCTCCTCCTCGTAGATCACCTTGGCGCGCCGGAAGACGTCTTCGGCTTCCTTGAATCGCTCATCCATGGCCGTAGTCCTTTCGTCGGTCGTGTGACCCGACGACGGCTCTATGGCCCTTCGCCTCGGAGTCGAGCTATGTCGACCTTGGCCTGCCGTCGAGCATGACGCCCGAGGACGCCGAACTCAACGGGCCACCTTCTCGCCGAGAGCGGCCCGTACCGGCTCATAGCGCCTGTTGGGGTAGAGCTGCAGCTGCTCGGTCAGGTGCGCCAGGTGCCGCTGGGCCCGCTTCCAGCCCTCGTACGCCTCGGGCGTGAAGATGCGCCGCCCGATGACGGGGTCCTGCACGACCACCACCAGGCCATGGGAGCGCAGCGACAGCACCACCTTGCGGCCGCGGCGCGGTGTGAGGTTGAGGATCTCGGGCACATACGACACCGGCAGGCCGCGCGGACGCGCTGCGTAGGCCAATAGGGCGAGCTGCTGGCGTCCGAGCCCGCGGCTCACGACGCTGCCGCCAGCTTGCGGCGGTGGCGTATGTCGCGGCGCTCCCGTTCGGACTTGCCGCCCCAGATGCCGAACTTCTGCCTCGTCTCAAGCGCGTAGTCGAGGCACTGCTCGCGCACGGGGCACTCGGAGCAGACGGCCTTGACCTGTTGGACCGGATCGCCTCGACCAGGGTGGAACAGCTCGGCGTCGAGGCCGTGGCAGAGCGCATCGTCGTACCAATCGGGTCGCGGGGCGAACAGGACGGCGACGAAGCCGGGCGGGTCGCTGGCGGCGCTCACCGCGGGCCCGGTGGCGTGTAATGCCGGCGATTGCGACGGACCGACTCGGAGAAGCGTGGCCCGAGCCGAATAGGACCGAGGTCGGCCGGCCGCGGCTCACCTTCGGCCACCACGGGCACGGGTGGCTCGCTCGGTGGCCTATACGGCCGGCCGATGGCCACGGTGGGCACGTTGCCCTGGGCCACCTCGATGCTCAAGGTGGAAGGCACCGACGCCACGTCAGCCTCCGAGACGGCCAACATCAATGCCATGCACACGTCGTCATGGCCGGCACGCTCGGGCACCGCAATGCGCAAGGTGCCGCTGTCGCGCTGCTCGTACTCGAGCGCGGAGAGCTGAGCCAACAAGACGGGATTTCGCGGCAGAGCGAGGCGCCCTTGACCGAGCAACATCTTGAGCCGGCCGTACCCGTCCTCCTTGCTCGTGGCGGTGGTGGTGATCGGGACCACCTTGCCGTGGTGGAAGCGCAGCAGGCGGGCCAGCTCGGTGGTCGGCATCTGCCCGACGCCGTTGCACTCGCTCGCGATGCGCCGCAGCCGGTAGCCCTTGGCGACGTCGACCACGTGGCGCAAGAAGGTCCGGTACGGCGTGGCGACGGCCTCGTGCAGCCACGGGACGAAGAACGTGCGCTCGGGCCAGTCGTCTCCGAGCTGACCGGCGTTCTCGGCGAGCACGACGATGGCGGAGCTGTCACGCAGGAGGCCCCAGTCGATGCCGGCCACACCGCGGAGGTGGTCGGCATGCTCGGGCGCGACCAGCTCGTAATCGGCGACGGCGGCCGCCAGCTCGTCGTCGGAGAAGAACGCGCCCTGGGCGTCGACCCACTTGGCTTCGACCTCGCGGGCGAACTCTCGCTCAGACGACGACGCCCGCCACATGGCGAGCAGCTCGGTGTCGACCAACGGGCTGGCCGTGCTCGGCCAGGTGAAGGACTCGTGGCCGGCTTCGTGGCGTTGCCCGGCGCGGTAGGCCACGGAGAACCAACCGTCACGGCGGCCCCACGGCGTGCTGGACAGCACGACCTTGGAACCGGACCGGGCGATGGTGGCGTACTTGGCTGCCGTCCACACGGCCTCGTCGAGGAAGGCGGCTTCGTCGATGACCAACAGGTCGACGGCCAGACCACGAATCTGTCGAGGTGACGCGGGCACGGCACGGATGAGGCTGCCGTTCGAAAGCGTGACCTGGTGGCGCTCGTCGTCGACCACCGAGCCCGCCAGCAACGGGCTGGTGGCGAGCATGGACACCTCGGCCAGCACGTCTTTGGCCGCGGCCTCACCGGCCGAGACGATGAGCACCCGGCGCTCAGGTCCGGCGAACGCCGTGTGCAGGCACATGACGGCGAGACAGCGTGTCTTGCCGCTCTGCCTGCCCGAGCACACTGCAGCGACGCGGGCGGTCGAACGGGCCAGGTCGAGCTGGTGCTCCCACAACGGCGCGCCCACCAGCAGCTCGGCGAAGACGCCGACGTCGGCCCGGGCCGCGGCGACGTCCTGGCGAGTGAGCGCTGCCATTATGACGCCTCGTCGTCGTCGGCCGCCCACAACCGGGCTAGATCGACCGATGCCGCCGCGGTGTCCCTGCCCAACCTGGCGCGGGACAACGGGTCCAGTCCGAGCCGGGCGCGCATATTGGCCGCCTGCACGGTCAGTCGGGTCAACAAGTCGGCCGCGGGCCGCACGGTGTCGTCGGCGTCGAGGTCGCCACCCTTGTCGGCCAGCCACTCGGTGAGCAGCTCGACTCGGGCCTCGATGCGCGCCCACGCCCACACTGCCGGCCAGTCGCAGGGCTGCCACCAGGTGACGCCGGGCGCGATGGCGTCGACCAGCTCTTGGGCTCGTGGATCGATTCGTCTCGGGCTCCACGCGCCGTGACGCATCGCGATGGTGTTGCCCGGCGTCGCGGTCGGCCAGCTGTAGCGGCGCGCCGGTGGACGGACGAACTCACCCATTCAGGTCACCAACCTGCTCATGGCCGACTGACCTGGACCGTTGGGGCGATGACAGCGTGATGACAGCGTGCCAGGTGGTTGCGGCGCGCGGTGACGCATCGTTCCGCGCCCACGACGAGCGCGAT
>DATNLP010000517.1:0-3921 GCA_035602795.1 Acidimicrobiales bacterium
TGACGTGGTGGGGTATGGGACGGCTCGTCCACGGGACCAGGGCCCGGCTGCGGGGGCGGGATGGTGGTGACGGTGGCGTCCGTGGGGGCGGCGGGAGCGGCGGGCGACGCGGCACCCGGGCGGCGATGTCGCTGAACGGCAAGACGGCGAACCAGGACGGTGCACACGGCGGCGTGTCGGCGGACGTGTCGGCGGACGTTTCCGCGAACGGGTCGGCGGGCCAGAGCCAGGGCCGGGGCGACGGCGAGGGCGCCGGCAGCGACGACGCGGTGCGCTCGGCATGACGGTCGACCCCACCCAGGCCAGGATCCTCGTCGTCGACGACGAGCCGAACATCGCCGACCTGCTGTCCGCCGCGCTGTCCTTCGAGGGCTACCAGGTCGGCGTGGCGTCGACCGGCGCCGAGGCGCTCGAACAGGTGCGGACGTTTCGGCCCAACCTGGTGATGCTCGATGTCATGCTGCCCGACTTCGACGGCAACGAGGTCTGCCGGCGCCTGCGCAACCAGGGCGAGCAGATGCCCATCGTCTTCTTGACCGCGCGCGACACCACCCAGGACAAGGTCGAGGGCCTCAGCATGGGTGACGACTACGTGACGAAGCCGTTCAGCATCGAGGAGCTGATGGCGCGGGTGGGGGCGATCCTGCGTCGAGCCGGCGAGATGGCCGCCGCCGACACCTCGACGCTGCAGTTCGCCGACCTGACCATGAACGTCGATACGCACGAGGTGTGGCGCGCCGACCAGTCGACCGAGTTGACGGCGACCGAGTTCAACCTCCTGCGCTACCTGCTGGAGAACGCCCGCCGGGTCATTTCGAAGTCGGAGCTGCTCGACAACGTGTGGGGGTTCGAGTTCCACGGCGACCCCAACATCGTGGAGACCTACATCAGCTACCTGCGGAAGAAGATCGACGATCGGGAGCCGGCGCTCATCCATACCATCCGGCGGGTCGGTTACACCCTTCGGCTGCCCCGGGACGGATGACCCTCCAGCGACGGCTCGTCGCCGTCATGGCCCTGACGATGGTGGTCGGTCTGCTGATCGCCGACGTCGTGGTCTACGCCTCCGTCCGGTCGTTCCTGTACGGGCGGGCCGACGCCACGCTGGCCCAGGACGAGACCCTCGCCTTCAACTACCTGACGTTCGCCTCCGACCGAAACCTGACCGTCTCGGAGGCCAGCCTGTCGCGGCGGGTGTCCACCGACGTGTACGTCGTTGTGCTCGACCCGGCGGGGCACGTCGTCCTGCGCCGCCCGTCGGGGTCGCCCAACCACCCTGACCCCTCGCCCGTCCTGACCAATGACATCCCGGTCCAGCAGGTGCCCAACATGGCGCACGCAGGACGTTACGCCGGCACCTTCCAGCCCGACCCCGATGCCGTCGTGCTGGGCAGCCACGGCGATCCTCTCGGCCAATACCGCACCGTGGCGGTCACCGTGCCGCAGGGGACGCTCATCACCTCGCTGTCGCTGAACCCGACCACCGACACGCTGACGTCGTTGCGCACCATCGAGCTGCTGGCCAGCCTCGCCGTCATCATCGCCATGGCCGCCATCACCACGGTGGTGGTGCGGCGCGGGCTGCGCCCGTTGCGCCAGATGGCGGGCACGGCGGCCGCCATCGCCTCAGGCGACCTGACTTCGCGCGTGCCCGAGGAGCGCCTGCGGGCGCACGACGAGGTGGGCCGGCTGGGGATGGCCCTCAACCAGATGCTCGAGCGGATTGAGGGCGCGTTTGCCGAGAAGTCGGCGTCGGAGGAGCGGCTGCGCCAGTTCGCGGCCGACGCCTCCCACGAGCTGCGCACGCCGCTGACATCCATCCGCGGCTACGCCGAGCTGCTCGGGCGGGGCGGGTTCGCCGACGACGCGAGCCGGCACAAGGCGCTGAAACGGATCGAGGAGGAGGCGACCCGCATGGGCGGCCTCGTCGAGGACCTGCTGCTCCTGGCCGAGCTCGACCGGGGCCGGCCGCTCCGGGCCGAGCCGGTGGACCTGCACCGGATTTGCGCCGACGCGGTGGGCGACTCGGTCGCCCTGGCCTCGAGCCATCGCCTGCGGCTCGAGCCCGGTGGCCCGGTGATCGTGGTGGGCGACGCCGAGCGGCTGGCCCAGGTGGCCCACAACCTGGTGCGCAACGCGCTGGCCCACACGCCGCCGGGGAGCGCGGTCGTGGTGTCGACGGGGGTGTCCGGCCCCATGGGGTTCATTCAGGTGTCGGACAACGGGCCCGGCATTGCTCCCGAGGAGGCCTCCCGCGTTTTCGACCGCTTCTACCAGGGCGACCCGTCACGCTCGGGGGCCGGGACGGGCCTGGGGCTGGCCATCGTCCACGCCATCGCCACGGCCTCGGGCGGCACGGCCGAGGTGCGCAAGACGCCTGCGGGGGCCGGGACCGGGGCGACCGTGGTGGTCAAGGTCCCGCTGGCGGCCACCCACGTGGCGGCGGTGGTGGAGCCGGCGGCGCCGGCGGGCATGGGGCCGGGGTCGGGGGCCCGGACGGGGGAGAGGACAGGGGCGGGCGGCGGCGCGGGCGTGGGCGTGCCGGCCCGGACTCAGACCGCGCCGGGTGCACCGTCGGCGGCGCCGAACCCGGAGGCCGAGCGCTCAGCGCAACTTCATTGACGTCCCGGGCAGCACCGCCTCGAGCACCGTCGACAGCTTGACGTTGGTCTCGGCCGCCTCCGCGGCGGGATCCGAGTCCGCCACGATGCCGGCCCCGGCGCGCAGCATTACGGCGCAGCCGCTGGCGTCGAGCTGGGCGCTGCGGATCCCGATCATCCATTCGCCGTCACCCGACGCGCCCGCCCAGCCGACTGGCCCGGCCCAGTACCCTCGCTCACCCGCCTCGGCGTGGCCGATGAAGGCGAGGGCCTCGGGCCGTGGGGTGCCGCCCACGGCGGGCGTGGGGTGCAGACGCTCGAGGAGCTCGAGGACGCCCACGCCGTCGCGGAGCTGGCCCTCGATGCGCGTGCCGAGATGGGCCACCGAGCGGAAGGCGACGAGGGAAGGCGCCTCGGGGACGGCCAGCTGGTCGCAGTACGGCGCCAGGGTGGCCGCGACGGCGTCGACGACGTAGCGGTGCTCGGCCCGGCTCTTGCCCGATCGGGCCAGGTCGCGCTGGGCGTCCGCGTCGGCCCGGGCCGTGTCCCCGCGGGAGATGGTGCCGGCCAGCGGTTGGCAGGTGACCCGGTTCCCGTGGCGGGCCACGAGCAGTTCGGGGCTGGCGCCGAAGAACACGCCGTCGGGGATGGGCATGGAGAAGATGGTGCAGTTGGGCTCCCCGGCGCGTAGGCGGCGCAGGACGGCGGCCAGCGGCAGCGGCCCGCTCAGGCCGAGGGCGACCTGGCGGGAGAGCACCACCTTGTGCAGGGTGGCCCCCGGGGCGCGCATGTGTGCGACGGCGGACGCCACCATGGCGCCATATCCGGCGCTGTCCATGAGAGTCGACAGCTCGGTCACGGCCGGGTCGGCGGCGGCGAGGGGCGCCCGGCCGTACTGCCACAGCACGGCGTCGAAGAGCTCGTCGGTGCTGGGCAGCGGCATGTCCGAGGGTCCCACCGCGGTGGCCCAGCGCCGGGTGACACCGTCGGCGTCGCGGGAGATCCCCATGGTGAAGCGGGGGATGACCAGCTGTCCGTGCATGGCGTCGTCGAACGTCAGCGCGCCCATGGCGACGGCGCCCGACCCAAGGCGCTGCACGGCGTCGTCGCACGGGATGGCGGCCAGCGTGGTGGTGGCGGCGTCGGCGCTGACGAGCTGGGCGGTGCCCCAGCCGACCAGCGTGAGCCCCGGACGGTCGAACAGCACCGTGGGGCTGCCGTCGTACTCGAGCGCGTCGGGTCCGTAGTCGAGCGGGACGCTCCTGGCGTGCAGCTCGGGCGTCACCGTCACGGGGCGCCCGAGCGCGTGGCGACGACCAGC
>DATNLP010000368.1:0-21964 GCA_035602795.1 Acidimicrobiales bacterium
CCCAGCTGGGAGGACGTGCCCAGCCCCGGCTGCCAGACCGTCGTGCTGTCACCGTCGGCAGTGGCCGAGGCGGTGGCCCGCAGGTCGCCGGGGAGCCGGCCCGACGAGTAGGCCGACTCGAGCCCGGACGCCGCCGCCGGCGTGCGGCCGATCAGACGGTCGATCTCGTCGTCGGGGATCAGGGCGGAGAGGCTGGCGCTGCCCGACAGGGTGAACGTGCGCGCCGTGGGCAGGGTGAAGGTGCGGGCGATGGTCGTCTCGGGGTCGCTGCGCGGGGGGAACGAGGAGGAGCGGTCGCGGGTCATGACGACGGAGAGCCGGTCGGCCTGCGACGCGCCGCCGAGCTTGGACAGCATTTGGGTCGGCATCTGCAGCACCTGGCGGACCTGCACGCCGGGGATCTGGATCTCGGAGAACCCGACCGCCGCCGCCGACAGCGGGGGAGCGGTGTCGTCGGTCGTCCCGTCGAGCGTCACCCGCAGGGTCCGGAAGGTCTGCGTGGGGAACGTGAGGGTCTGGCCGGTGGGCAGATGCGACGCCGCCGTCAGGGCGTAGTGGATCGGGTCCTTGCCGTCGAAGGTGAGGGTCACGCCCGAGACCCAGCGGGAGCGGTCGCCGCGCTGGGGCTGGACCAGGGTGATGTGGTCGGTCGTCACCGGACCGGGCAGCTGCGCCTGCCACCACTGGCCGGCCGGGTCCGGCACGAACGTACCGGTGATCCAGGCCGTGTCCAGGTTGCCGTCGATGGCGCTGTAGGCCTGGTCTTCGGGCGTGTACGACACCGAGTTGCCGTAACTGCTGGCGGTGACGTTCACCGCACCGACATACGTGGCGTACGTCTTGGAGGTGTCGGTGGTCCCCGGGAACAGCTCAATGGGGCTGTCGCTCTGGTCGGTCTTGGCAGCGTTGTCGCTCGGCGTCTCGGTGTAGCCGGCGTTGGCCGTGAGGGTGTCCCAGCGGAAGGCCTGCTTGCGGTTGGTGTCGGTGACCACCAGCTGCGCGCCCTGCGTGGCCAGGCTGGAGAGGCGCGCCGGGTCGTTGGCCAGGGTGCCGGCGTAGTAGATGGCGCTGTCGGTGTTCAGCAGCCCCAGTCCGGCCAGGTTGTTGAGGCCGGTGGCGTCGCCCTCCATGACGATGGCGCCGCTGTCGGACTCGCCGCGCAGCGTCGGGCGCGGGTCGGGCACCGTGTAGGTGACCACGGGGGAGGGCCAGGTGACGTTGCCCGGCACCGACAGGTCCTGCTCGTTCAGCGTCGACACCATCGACACGTTCGGGCGGGGTGAGCCGAACGACATGGGGTCGCTCAATCCGAGCGGGGTCTGCAGCAACTGCAGCGCCAGCAGCTGGGGCTGGGGCACGCCGTAGTGCTCGTAGTTCTCGTCGTACTGGACCATGATGTCGCCCACGCTCATGAGGCGGGCCATGGGCGCCAGCGCGTTCATGTTGGCGATGCCGTCCTGCATCGGCCCGTCGATGGCGTAGAGCGTGTCGGCCGTGGCGATGGAGCCCATGATCTGCTGCTCCCGCGTCACGAAGTCGCGGTTCAAGAAGGCGGGTTGCGGGGTGTCGATGGTGTCGCCCCAGCGGTAGGAGGCGAAGTCGTTGCCCGGGATGGCGAAGACCCGCGTGCCCGGGTGCGTGGCGTTCAGGTGGTTGATGGCCGCCATTTCGTAGGCCGGCAGCGAAGCCGGCTGGGTGAAGTTGTTGGCGACGATGTCGCCGTTGAAGAGCGACGGGTTGTTGGCCACGACGAGGGCGGCCACGGCCAGGGCGGTCACGATGCCGACCACGGTGAGGCGGCGGTACAGGGCGGTGAGGCCGCTGCCCAGGAGCATGCTGAGGGCCAACAGCACCAGGGGCGTGGCCCGGTCGGTCGAGCGCAGCGCCAAGCCGGCCGTGGTGTCGGTCATGAACGACTTGAGGACGCCGCCGATGGCCGTCGGATGGGTGAAGGGGAAGGGGCCGACGGCCAGCACGAGACCCACGAAGAGGAGGACGAGGAAGTAGGCCCGCTCCCGCCACCGGACGAAGGCCGCCGCCACCACGGCGACGACGGGGACGGCGAACGAGGTCGCCAGCAACGCCACGTCCTGCGTGAAGCGGACGGCCGCGTTCGTCCACGGGCCGAGGTGGTCGGTGCCGTAGAAGTACCAGTAGCCGAGGCCGCGCAGGATGTCGGTGGCGTTGGAGGTGGCCGAGGTCGAGGGGACGGTCTCGGTGTACTTGAGGACGTTGACGCCGTACGCGGCCTCCACCTCCAGCCCCGCGATCCACCACAGGCAGGCGCCGAGCGTCAGCACGCCGATCTTCAGGCCGGTCGAGAAGGCGTGGCGCCAGGTGGCCTCGCGCAGGACGACCACGGCATAGAGCAACCACAGGATGGGCGCCACCCCGACGTAAATGATGGACGTGGCGTTGATGCCGCTCACCAGCGCGACGACGATGGCGAAGATGGCCGGCTCGCGCCAGCCGCCGCGGCGCAGGGCGACGATGGTGAGGCCCAGCATGAAGGGCAGCCCCGCCCACGGCAGCAGGATCACCGAGATGCGACCCGCGTACTGCAGGAAGTAGGGCGACAGCATGTAGGCCAGCGCGGCCGCCGTCGGTCCCGGGCCGCTCAGGCCCAGGACGCGCGAGAGGTAGAGGATGCCCACGCCGGCCAGGAAGAGGATGGAGCCCAGCCACAGCCGCTGGGCCACCCACACGGGAACCCCGACCAGGTGGAAGGCGGCGTAGAAGGGCCCCATCGGCAGGAGGTAGCCGATGTACTGGTGCGGGACCGTCCCCAGCGCCACCGTCGGGTTCCACATGAACGCCACCTGGCTGAGGAACTTGAGCGGGTCGAGGTAGAGGTAGGTCTTGGTGTCCGGCGTGATGACGCCCGGCTGCACGGCCAGCGTCGGCACATAGGCCAGCACCGCGAGGACGGCCGCCCCGCCGATCCACCACCACCTGGCCCCTGTGGCCACCTCCCTCGGGGCTGCGTGGCGCCCCCGGGGGGCGCTGACGGTGGTGGACGAGCTCATGGAGGGGGCCAAGGACCGCCCGGTAGTGTAAGCAGGCAGCGCCACCCAGGCGTGTCACGCGAAGGGAGCGCCCGTCACCGTGAAAACGAGGAGCCGGCTCACGGGCGAGCGCCCCGAGCAGGGCGTGACCCCGGATTCCCTCCTCGCCCTCCACGAGGCGGGCTACCGCGCCGTGCTGGAGCGCATGGGGGAGGGGTGCGTCCTCGACGTCGGCTGCGGCCAGGGCTTCGAATCGGCCCGTTTCCTGACCCCCGGGCGCATCGTCGTGGGGGCGGACTACTCGGCTGACGCCGTGTCGACCGCCTCCGCCCGCTACGGGCCCGAGGGCCTGCGCGTGGCCCAGACAGACGCCGCCGGCTTGGCGTTCCTGCCCGGCAGCTTCGACGCCGCCTGCTCGTCGCATCTCATCGAGCACTTCGTCGACCCCGAGCCGCACGTGGCCGAGCTGGCCCGGGTCCTCAAGGACGACGGGACGCTCTTCGTCCTGACGCCCAACGAGCCGGCCGACTTCGAGAACCCGTTCCACCTGCACCCGTTCGACCGGGACGAGCTGCGCGCCATCCTCGAGCGGCACTTCGACGAGGTCTGGCTGGGGGGCGTGGACGCGGCGCCGCACGTGAAGGCCGACCTGACGGCGCGCCGCGTCAAGGCGAACCGGCTGCTCAAGCTCGACGTGCTCGACCTGCGCCACCGCATGCCCCACTCGTGGTACGTGTGGTCCTACACCCGCCTCCTGCCGCTGGCCTATCGGCTGGTGGCCAGGCAGGACGCCGGCGGCCAGACCGGCATCACCGCGGACGACTGGTTCGTGACCGAACAGCTCGACGAGACGACGCTCGTGCTCTTCGCCGTGGCGGGCAAGCCCAAGCGGGCCTCTGGGGCCTGATGCTGGCCGTCGGGCTGACGGGGGGCATCGGGTCGGGCAAGTCGGCCGTCGCCGACTTGCTGGTGGCCCGCGGCGCCGTCCTCATCGACGCCGACCAGGTGGCGCGCGACGTCGTGGCGCCCGGCGGCCCGGCCTACCAACCGCTCGTCGACCGCTTCGGCCCGGGCATCGTGGCCCCCGACGGCACCATCGACCGCCCGACGCTGGCGGCGGTGGCGTTCGCCGACGAGGCGACGCGGCTCGAGCTCAACGCCATCACCCACCCCGCCATCGGCGTGGCCATGATTGCGGCGCGCGACGCATTGGCGGACACCGACGACATCGTCGTCCTGGCCATCCCCCTGCTCACCGCCGTGCACCGGGAGACGGTGAAGCTGCACAAGGTGGTCGTGGTCGACTGCCCCACGGACGTCGCCCTCGAACGCCTCATCAGCCAGCGCGGCTTCGACCGGGCCGATGCCGAGGCACGCATCCGCGCGCAGATCTCGCGGGAGGAGCGGGTCAAGGACGCCGACTACGTGTTCGACAACTCCGGAGACCGGGCGGCGCTGGAGGCCGAGGTGGCCACGTTGTGGGACTGGCTGGCGGCGGCCCGCGACGAGCGCCGGCGGCACGCCTGAGCCGACACACCTCCCGGGTAGCCTCGGAGGGCCATGCCCGAGTTCGAGGTCGTCTCCCCATTCCGGCCGGCGGGCGACCAGCCGCAGGCCATCGACGGCCTGGCCCTGGGGGTCACCCGGGGAGACGCCTACCAGACGCTGCAGGGCATCACCGGCTCGGGCAAGACGGCCACCATCGCCTGGATGATCGAGCGGGTCCAGCGGCCGACCCTCATCATTGAGCCGAACAAGTCGCTGGCCGCCCAGCTGTCGTCGGAGCTGAGGGAGCTGTTCCCGAAGAACCGGGTCGAGTTCTTCGTCTCCTACTACGACTACTACCAGCCCGAGGCCTACCTGCCCTCGACCGACACCTACATCGAGAAGGACTCGTCCATCAACGACGAGATCGACCGGCTGCGCCACGCCACCACCTCGTCCCTCCTGATGCGGCGCGACGTCATCGTGGTGGCGTCCGTGTCGTGCATCTACGGCCTGGGCTCGCCCTCCGAGTACGCCGACCGCATTCTGGGAGTGCGGGTGGGGGACCAGGTCGACCAGCGGGACATCCTGCGACGCCTGGTCGACCTGCAGTACGCCCGCAACGACGTCAACCTGGTCCGGGGTACGTTCCGGGCCCGGGGCGACACGGTCGAGATCCACCCGGCCTACGAGGAGGCCGCACTGCGGATCGAGCTGTTCGGCGACACCATCGAGCGGATCGTGCCCTTCGACGTGCTGACGGGCGAGATGGGCGACGAAATGGAAGACGTGGCCGTCTACGCCGCCACGCACTACGTCACCGGCGACGAGATCATCCAGCGCGCCATCGGCACCATCGAGGTGGAGCTGCGCCAGTGCCTCCAGGAGTTCGAGCACCAGGGCAAGCTCCTGGAGGCCCAACGCCTCCGGGTCCGCACCGAGCACGACCTCGAGATGCTGGCCGAGACGGGCATCTGCTCGGGGATCGAGAACTACAGCCGGCACCTCGACGGCCGGGCCCCGGGAGAGACCCCGTTCACGCTGCTCGACTTCTTCCCCAAGGACTACCTCTGCGTCATCGACGAGAGCCACGTGGCCGTCCCGCAGTTGCACGGCCAGTACGCCGGTGACCGCTCGCGCAAGGACGTGCTGGTCGAGCACGGGTTCCGCCTGCCCTCGGCCAAGGACAACCGGCCGCTGCGCTTCGACGAGTTCGTGAAGCGGGTGCCCCAATGCGTCTTCGTCTCGGCCACCCCGGGCCCCTTCGAGCTGGAGCACTCGGACCAGGTGGTCGAGCAGGTCATCCGGCCCACCGGGTTGGTCGACCCCGAGGTGGTCATCATGCCGACCAAGGGCCAGGTGGACGACCTGCAGGCGCGCATCGCCGCCACGGTGGCGGCCGGCGGGCGCGTCCTGGTCACCACGCTGACGAAGAAGATGGCCGAGGACCTGACCGACTACCTGGCCGACGCCGGCGTGCGCGTGCAGTACCTGCACTCGGACATCGACACCATCACCCGCATCACGATCCTGCGCGAGCTCCGGCTGGGCTCGATCGACGTGCTGGTCGGGATCAACCTGCTGCGCGAGGGCCTCGACCTGCCCGAGGTGGCGCTCGTCGCCATCCTCGATGCCGACAAAGAGGGCTTCCTGCGCTCGGCCTCGTCGCTCATCCAGACCATGGGGCGCGCCGCCCGCAACGTCGACGGCCTGGTGGTGCTGTACGCCGACACCGTCACCGACTCCATGCGCGAGGCGGTGTCGGTCACGCAGCGCCGCCGCGAGCTGCAGATCGCCTACAACCGCGAACACGGCATCGACCCCCAGACCATCCGCAAGTCGGTCACCGACATCCTCGAGCGACTGCGGGGCACCAGCGGCGGAGTGGCCAAGGCCGGCCGCAGCCGGGCCGAGGTGCGCAAGAACGCGGCCGTGCGCGGCAACCGCCGGCCCGAACTGCTGGCCGAGGGCGACGCCTCCACGCCGGCCGAGGCCGTGGAGCTCATCACGCAGCTGGAGGCCGAGATGAAGTCGGCCGCGGCCGAACTGCGCTACGAGGAGGCGGCCCTCCTGCGCGACGAGATCGCCGAGCTGCGCGCGTCCATTCCGGGCTGAGCTCTTCCGGGACGCTTGAAGGAGGAGGGGCCGGGGTTGCCTTTTGGGTGCCCCGACCCGTCGGCCGGCGTCGGACTCGGGCGACCCGGCCTGTTGTTCCGGAAACGATAAACCGCTGGCTGGGGAGTCAGCGTTTACGGGAAGACGGTCGGTGCGTCGGCCGGAAGTAGCGTGCGCCCCCATGCCGACCGCCGCCGTACTCCGCCAGGCCATGGCTCGCTACGCCGAGGCCGCCAGCTCCCGGGATGCCGACAAGTACGCCGCACTCTTCACCCTCGATGCCGTACAGGTCGACCCGTATCCATCCGGCGTGCACAACGGGCGCGAAGAGATCCGGGCGTTCATCCAAACCTCGTTCGACGCCTGCGAGACGATGACCTTCGAGGTGGAGGAATGCCACCCCGTGGCGGACAAGGCCGCCATCCGCTTCCACATCACCCTCACGCTCGAGGGCGGTGCCACCATGCACATACGCGGCGTCGAGATCTTCACGATCACCGACGACGGGCTGATCTCCGCCGTGGACGCCTACTGGGGGGAAGAGGACGTGACGTTCGCCTGACCGCCCGACCGGGGTGGCGATGCCGGGCTCTACGGCTCGACCCTCCGAGGGCTCGGCCGGCTCCCTGGACCTCAGCGCACCGGTGGTCGGGGTGGCCGGGGCGGAGTCTGGAGGTCCGCCACCTCGGGTCTGCCCGGACCGGCGCGGCGGCCTGACCAGGACCCAGCCGGAGCTGATACAGCGCGCCGGTATCCTGCCCGGATGGCCGACCGTCTCGTCGTTCGCGGGGCCCGCGAACACAATCTGCGTGACGTCAGCCTCGATCTGCCCCGGGACCGGCTGATCGTCTTCACCGGGCTCAGCGGTTCGGGCAAGTCCTCCCTGGCCTTCGACACCATCTACGCCGAGGGCCAGCGGCGCTACGTCGAGTCCCTCTCGGCCTACGCCCGCCAGTTCCTGGGCCAGATGGACAAGCCGGACGTCGACTTCATCGAGGGGCTGTCGCCGGCCATCTCCATCGACCAGAAGTCGGCCTCGCGCAACCCGCGCTCGACCGTCGGGACCATCACCGAGGTCTACGACTACCTGCGCCTCCTCTACGCCCGCATCGGCCACCCCCACTGCCCGATCTGCGGGCGGCCGGTGGCACGCCAGACGCCCCAGCAGATCGTGGACCGGGTGCTCGAGCTGCCCGAGGGCACCCGCTTCCAGGTGCTGGCGCCCATCGTGCGGGGTCGCAAGGGCGAGTACAGCACCCTGCTCGACGACCTGGCCAAGCAGGGCTTCGCCCGCGTGCGGGTCGACGGCGCCCCGCTCGAGCTGGCCGACCGGGCCGACGTCGCCCTGGCCCGCTACGAAATGCACACGATCGAGGTGGTGGTCGACCGCCTCATCCGCCGCAACAACGTCCGCCAGCGCCTGACCGAGTCGATCGAGACCGCGTTGGAGCTGACCGGCGGCACGGCCGAGGTCCTCGTCATGAACGGGTCCGCAGAGGGCGACGGCGACGAGGGCATCACGTTCTCCCAGCATCTCGCCTGCACCCACTGCGGCATCAGCTTCGAGGAGCCCGCTCCGCGCAACTTCTCCTTCAATTCCCCCTACGGCGCCTGCCCGACCTGCCTGGGCCTCGGGACCAAGTTCGAGGTCGACCCCGAGCTGGTGGTGCCCGACGACTCCCTGTCCCTGGCCGAGGGCGCGCTGGCGCCGTGGGCCGGGGCGCGCAGCGAGTACTTCACCGGCCTGCAGGCCGGGGTGGCCGAGTTCGGCGGGTTCTCCTTCGAGGCGCCCTGGAAGTCGCTCAAGGCCAAGGACAAGAAGCTCATCCTCTACGGCACCGGCAACCGGGCCGTCCACGTGACCTACAAGAACCGCTTCAACCGCACCCGCTCCTACGAGGCGCACTTCGAGGGCATCGTGCCGTGGTTGCAGCGGCGCCACGGCGAGGCGGAATCGGACTGGTCACGCGAGCAGATCGAGGCGTTCATGCGGGAGGTGGACTGCCCCGAGTGCGGTGGGGCCCGCCTGAAGCCCGAGTCGCTGGCCGTGACCGTGGGCGGGCGCAACATCTTCGAGCTGTGCAGCCTCTCCATCGGCGCCGCCGTCGAGGCCATGGCCACCTTGGAGCTGAGCGACCGCGAGCACATGATCGCCGACCGCGTGTTCAAGGAAGTGCGCGAGCGCATGCAGTTCCTGCTCGACGTCGGGCTCGACTACCTGTCGCTGGCCCGTTCGGCCGGCACCCTCTCGGGCGGCGAGGCCCAGCGCATCCGGCTGGCCAGCCAAATCGGCAGCGGCCTGGTGGGCGTGCTCTACGTGCTCGACGAGCCCTCCATCGGCCTGCACCAGCGCGACAACCAACGCCTGATCGCCACCCTGGAGCGCCTGCGCAACCTGGGCAACACCGTCATCGTGGTGGAGCACGACGAGGAGACCATCCGCACGGCCGACTACGTGGTGGACATCGGTCCGGGCGCGGGGGAGCACGGCGGCAACATCGTGCACGCCGGCCCGGTCACCGGCCGCGGCGGACTGGTGTCCAACAAGGCCTCCATCACCGGGCAGTACCTGTCCGGGAAGCGGTCCATCCCCATCCCGGCCCGGCGCCGCCCGGGCACCGGCGACGTGGTGACGGTGCGCGGGGCGCGCGAGCACAACCTGCGCGACATCGACGTCTCCTTCCCGCTGGGCTGCCTGGTGGCCGTGACCGGCGTGTCGGGCTCGGGCAAGTCGACGCTGGTGAACGACATCTTGCTGCGCTCGCTGGCCCAGCAGCTGCACCGGGCCAAGGCGCTGCCGGGCCGGCACCGCAAGGTGGAGGGCATCGCGTACCTGGACAAGGTGGTCGACGTGGACCAGGCACCCATCGGGCGCACCCCGCGCTCGAACCCGGCCACCTACACCGGCGTGTTCGACCACATCCGCAAGCTCTTCGCCCAGACGGCCGAGGCCAAGGTGCGCGGCTACCAGCCGGGGCGCTTCTCGTTCAACGTGCGCGGCGGGCGCTGCGAGGCCTGCGCCGGGGACGGGACCATCAAGATCGAGATGCACTTCCTGCCCGACGTCTACGTCCCCTGCGAGATCTGCCACGGGGCCCGCTACAACCGCGACACGCTCGAGATCACCTTCCGGGGCAAGACGATCGCCGACGTGCTCGACATGAGCTGCGAGGAGGCACTGAGCTTCTTCGAACGCCAGCCGCCCATCGCCCGCCACATGCAGACCCTGGTCGACGTCGGCCTGGGCTACGTCCGGCTGGGCCAGCCCGCCCCCACGCTGTCGGGCGGCGAGGCCCAGCGGGTGAAGCTGGCAAGCGAGCTCAGCCGGCGGCCGACCGGGCACACCTTCTACATCCTCGACGAGCCGACGACGGGGCTGCACTTCGACGACACGCGACGCCTGCTCGAGGTGCTGGGACGCCTGGTGGACCAGGGCAACACGGTGATCGTGATCGAGCACAACCTCGACGTGGTGAAGACGGCCGACTGGATCATCGACCTCGGACCCGAGGGCGGCGACAAGGGCGGGACCGTCATCGCCGAGGGCACGCCCGAGCAGGTGGCCAAGACGGCGGGCAGCTACACCGGCGAGGTGCTCAAGCCGGTGCTCGCACGGGCCAAGTAGCGGCCGGTTGGGTCGGGGTCACGCCTCAGGAGAAGTGTGTGCGGGGGCGCTCCAGCTCGACGCCGTCGAGGAAGATGTCGATCTTCTCGTTGAAGAACGCGATGAGTCCCGCGATGGGCAGGAGCTCGCGGGTCGGAAAGTCGTAGGCCCATGCGATGTCCGGATGGGTGTGACCCTCCTTGACGGCCGACCAGTAGCCGCTCGTGGTGCCCTTGTAGGGACAGGCCGTCACCGTGGGTGACGGTTCGAGACGGGTGAAGTCGACGTCCGTCTTGTTCAGGTAGTAGCGGGTCGGCAACCCGGTCTCGAAACAAAGGACCGGGCTCGAGGACTCGGCCAGGACGAGGCCCTCGGACTCCACCCGCACCGTCCGGGTCGAGCGCAGGGCATCGACGCGCGTGTAGGGGTTGCGTGGGTGGACGAAGACCTGATCGTCCTCCTCGAACCAGGCGTCCAGGGCCGACCAGGCGAAGCGGACCGTGTCGTCGAGGCCCTCGACCTTGGCGGCGCCGAGCACGAACGCGGAATGGGGACGGTCGGCGGCGCCCACACGAATCCCGTGATGCCGCACGTCACCGCGCGGCGTCTCTTCGGTCGTCCCCTCGTCGACCAGCGTGTCGGCGTCCACGTCGGCCAGCGGGATGTAGTACTGCGGATACGCGGGCCATTCCCACACGTACCGGGCCCGGGTGGTGTCGAACACCTTCCGTCCGGCCAGGTAGGCCCGGATGCGGCGGGGAACGGGTTCGACGTGGTTGGCCTCGACGAGCGAAGCGGGATAGTCGGGCACAGCGCGGGCCTCCTGTCCGATCGTGTGCTCTGGCAGCGACCCTACCCCCAGGTACCGATGATCCGGCCGCTCAGGTGATGGCGAGCATCCGCTCGAGCGCGACCTTGCCCCACTCGGCCGTCCCGGCGTCGACCGCGATGCGGTTGTGCACCGTGCCGTCCACCAGACCCTCGAGCACCCAGGCCAGGTGCTGGGGGTCGATGCGCGACATGGTGGAGCACGGGCACACGAGCGGGTCGAGGCACACCACGGTCTTGTCGGGTGACTCGTCGTCGAGGCGCTTGACGAGGTGGATCTCCGTGGCCACGCCGATGACGGACCCGGGCGGCGCCGCGTTGACGGCGCGGATGATGGCGTCGGTGGAGCCGGTGACGTCGCCCAGCTCGACCACCTCGTGCGCGCACTCCGGGTGGACCATCACGATCCCGTCAGCGTGCTCGGCGCGGAAGGCCGCCACGTGCTCGGGGCGGAAGCGCTGGTGCACCGAGCAGTGCCCCTTCCACAGGAGGAGGGTGGACTCCTTGACCTCGCGGTCGGTCAGGCCGCCGAGGGCCTGCCTCGGGTTCCATACCCGCATGTCGTCGGCGCCGTAGCCGAGCTGGTAGCCGGTGTTGCGCCCCAGGTGCTGGTCCGGGAAGAACAGCACGCGCTCGCCGCGCTCGAGGGCCCAGGTGAGGACGGCCCGGGCGTTCGACGACGTGCACACGGAGCCGCCGTGCCGCCCCACGAACGCCTTGAGCGCGGCGGCCGAGTTCATGTACGTCACGGGCACCAGCCGCTCGACGTCGACGACCCGGGCCAACTCGTCCCAGGCGTCCTCGACCTGATCGATGTCGGCCATGTCGGCCATGGAGCAGCCGGCGTTGAGGTCCGGCAGCAGCACCTGCCGGTGGTCGCCCGTCAGGACATCGGCCGACTCGGCCATGAAGTGGACGCCGCAGAAGACGATGTACTCCGCCTCGGCCTGGCCGGCGGCGATGCGGGACAGGCCGAAGGAGTCACCTCGGGCGTCGGCCCAGCGCATGACGTCGTCGCGCTGATAGTGGTGGCCGAGGATGAACACCCGAGTCCCGAGCGCAGCCTTGGCGGCACCGATCATGGTGGCCAGCTCGTCGTCGGTCGCGGCCGAATACCGCTCGGGGAGCGGCGCCTGGAGCCTGAGCATGTTGTCTGCCCCCTTTTAGGGAGAGCATCGATGTGGCCGGTGGGGACAGCCTGGTCGCCCATCCACGGGTATGTCGGCCTCGATGCGAGGTTGTGCGCCGGATACCAGGCCGGCGTCGCCAGTGTACCGCCCCCCGCCAGCGACTGCGCGAGAGTGGGATTGATGCAGTACCGGCCACCGACCGGCTCGATCCCAGACGCACCGGGCTCGTACCAGTTCTACGACGCTGAAGGGCGCGTGCTGTACGTGGGCAAGGCCAAGTCCCTGCGCCACCGCCTGCCCAATTACTGGCAGGACTCGGCCAAGCTGCTGCCCCGCACGGCCCAGATGGTGGCCCAGGCCGACCACGTGGAGTGGGTGGTGGTGGACAGCGAGGTCGACGCGCTGATCCTCGAGCACTCGTTGATCCAGGCCCACCTGCCCCGCTACAACGTCAGGCTCAAGGACGACAAGAGCTACCCGTGGCTGGCGGTCACCCTGAACGAGGAGTGGCCGCGCCCGGCCGTGGTGCGCGGGCGCAAGCGCAAAGGGGTGCGCTACTTCGGCCCCTACGGGCACGCCTACGCCATCCGTCAGACGCTCGACCTGCTGCTGCGCAGCTTCCCCGTGCGCACGTGCTCGGACACCAAGTTCACGCGCCACGAGCGCCTGGGCCGCCCGTGCCTGCTCTACGACATCGAGCGCTGCTCGGGACCCTGTGTCGGCGCCGTGGACCACGAGGCCTACAACGGCTACGTCGAGGACCTGATGCGGTTCCTCTCGGGCGACACCGAGCCGGTGCTGGCCAGCCTGGAGGCCGAGATGCTGGCGGCGTCCGAGGCGCTCCAGTTCGAGCGGGCGGCTCGGCTGCGCGATCGCATCACGGCGGTCCACAAGGCAGCGGACACCCAGCAGATGGTGTCGGACCGGCCGGAGGACTTCGACGTCGTCGGGCTGGCGGAGGACCCGCTGGAGGCCTCCGTGCAGATCTTCCGGGTGCGCCGGGGACGGGTGGTCGGGCACCGCGGCTTCGTGGCCGAGAAGGTCGAGGACCTCTCGGGCCCCGAGTTCATGTCGACCGTCGTGTCGCAGGTCTACGGCGCCGAGGGGGCCGAGGTGCCGCGCCGGGTGCTGGTGCCCGAGGAGCCGGCGGACAGGGAGCTGCTGGAAATCTGGCTGCGGGGCGTGCGCGAGGGGCCGGTCGACATCGCCGTCCCGCTCCGGGGGGCCAAGCGTGCGCTGCAGGAGACGGTGACGCGCTCGGCCGGCGAGGACCTGGCCCGGCACCGGCTGCGCCGGGCGTCCGACCACAACGCACGCTCAAAAGCGCTGACCGAGCTGCAGGTTGCCCTGGCGCTGCGCGAGGCGCCGCTGCGCATCGAGTGCTACGACATGAGCCACCTGCAAGGCACGGACTACGTCGGCTCCATGGTGGTGGTCGAGGACGGGCTGGCCAAGCGGTCCGATTACCGGCGCTTCAAGGTCAAGTCGGTGCCGGGAAATGACGACTACGCGGCCATGGAAGAAGTGCTGACCCGGCGTCTGGGCGCGCTGCAGGCAGCGGCCGAGGTGCCGGTGGGGGAACGGCCGAAGCGCTTCGCCTACCGCCCCAACCTCCTGCTGGTCGACGGCGGCAAGGGCCAGCTGCACGTGGCCGAACGCGTCGTGCGGACGCTGGGGCTCGAGGGCGAGATCGAGCTGGCCGCGCTGGCCAAGCAGTTCGAGGACGTCTACCGGCCCGGCCACCCCGATCCCATCCGACTCCGCCGCGGGTCCGATGCCCTCTACCTGTTGCAGCGCATCCGCGACGAGGCCCACCGTTTCGCCATCACGTTCCACCGGGAGCGCCGGGGCAAGCGGATGACCAAGGGCTGGCTCGACGACATCCCGGGGTTGGGCCCGACCCGCAAGGCGCGCCTCGTCAAGGAGCTGGGCGGGGTCAACGCGGTGCGGGCGGCCACACTGGAGCAGCTGCAGGCGCTGTCCTGGCTGCCGGACAAGGTGGGGCTCGCGGTCTACGAGGGAGTGCGCAAGGCTGGGGGGCGATGAGCGAGTTCGTGGTGGTGACGGGGATGTCGGGAGCCGGGCGCTCCACCGCGGCCGCCGCGCTGGAGGACGTGGGCTGGTTCGTCATCGACAACCTGCCGGCGGAGCTGATCCTCAAGATGGTCGAGATGGCCGACCGCCCCCGGTCGGGCATCGAGCGGGTCGCCCTGGTCGTCGGCCGGGGTGGCAGCAACACCGGGCCGGAGTACTTCGACGACCTGGCCGACGTGCTCGACGAGCTGCGCGGCACCCGCCAGCGCGTGCGGGTCGTCTTCCTCGATGCGGCCGACGAGGTGTTGGTGCGCCGCTACGAGGGCACGCGGCGACGGCACCCGCTGGCGGCGCGGGGCGTGGAGGAGTCCATCGCAGACGAGCGCCGGCTGCTGACGCCGGTGCGCGAGCGCGCCGACCTCATCATTGAGACGGGGGACCTGAACTCGAACCAGCTCCGCATGCGCATCCTCGAGTCCTTCAGCGACGACGAGACCCCGCACATGCAGACGTCGGTGATCTCCTTCGGCTACAAGCACGGCATCCCGCGCGACGTCGACCTGGTCTTCGACTGTCGCTTCTTGCCCAACCCGTTCTGGGTGGAGGAGCTGCGGCCCTACAGCGGGCTCGACGACCCGGTGCGCGAATACGTGCTCGGGCAGCCCGAGTCGGTCGACTTCCTCGAGAAGGTCGACGACCTGTTGACCAGCATCCTCCCGGCCTTCGCCCGCGAGGGGAAGTCGTATCTGACCATCGCCATGGGCTGCACGGGCGGGCGACACCGCTCGGTCGTCCTGGCCGAGTCGCTGGCGGCACGCCTGGGCACGCATGGGGCGTCGGCGTCGGTCTTCCACCGGGACATCGACCGATGAGCCGTACTCGGCCCGCCGTCGTGGCCATCGGCGGCGGCCACGGGACGGCAGTCACCTTGAAGGCGGCCCGGCGCTACGCGCGCGCGCTGACCGGGATCGTCTCGGTGGCCGACGACGGTGGGAGCAGTGGCCGCCTCCGTGAGCTGCTCAACGTGGTGGCGCTCGGCGACATCCGCACCTGCCTGGTCGCCCTGGCCGAGGAGGACTCCGCGCTGGCCATCGCATTCGGGCGTCGCTTCGAAGAGGGCGAGCTGGCGGGCCACGTGCTGGGCAACCTGATTTTGGCCGGGCTGGTCGACGCCACGGGCGACCTCCTGGCCGGCGTGAGCGAGGCGGCCCACCTGCTCGGGGCCCAGGGCGACGTGGTGCCGGCCACCATCGAACGCGTGGTGCTCAAGGCCGAGGCGGCCCACGGCACGGTCGCCGGGCAGGTGGCGGTCAAGTCCACGCCGGACATCCGGACGGTCTCGCTCGTGCCCGCCGACGCGCAGCCGCCGGCGCTGGCCCTCGAGCGCATCGCCGAGGCCGACCAGATCGTGATCGGGCCCGGCTCCTTGTTCACCAGCGTCCTGGCCGCCGTGGCGGTGCAGGGCATCGCCGAG
This sequence comes from Acidimicrobiales bacterium, assembly GCA_035602795.1. GTDB lineage: Bacteria > Actinomycetota > Acidimicrobiia > Acidimicrobiales > RAAP-2 > Bog-473. The sequence goes on from DATNLP010000368.1 coordinate 15,676, forward strand.
GCGGTGGCCGCCTCGCGGGCGCAGGTGGTCTACGTGTGCAACCTGCGCCCCGAGTTGAGGGAGACCGAGGGCTACGACGTGGCGGCCCATATCGCGGCCCTGGCCAGGCACGATGTAGAAGTTGACGAGGTGTTGTGTGACAGCATCCAGGGCATGGACATCGGTACGACGGATGTCACCGTGCACGACGTTCCTCTCACGGGAGAGAACACCCTGGTGCACAGCCCGGCCAGATTGGCGCAGGCGCTGTCCGGTCTGCTGGCATAGTCCGGCCGTGATGCGACAGAGAGGGACCAGATGACCGTGCGGGTCGGGATCAATGGCTTCGGGCGCATCGGTCGCAACTTCCTGCGGGCCGTGCTGGACACCGGGGCCGACGTCGAGATCGTCGGCGTCAACGACCTGACGTCGCCCGAGACGCTGGCCCATCTGCTGCGCTACGACTCGACCCAGGGACGCCTGCCGGTGCCGGTTCAGGTGGAGGGGAACGACCTGCTGGTGGGGGAGCAGCGGATCCGCGTCATGGCCGAGCGCGAGCCGGAGCAGCTGCCCTGGGCCCAGTTGGGCGCCGGCGTCGTAATCGAGTCGACCGGACGCTTCACCAGCCGAGCCGACGCCGCCGGCCACCTCGGCGAGACGGTCAAGCGGGTCGTCATTTCGGCGCCCTCCGGCGACGCCGACGCCACGTTCGTCATCGGCGTCAACGACGCCGACTTCGACCCCGAGAGGGACGTCGTCGTCTCCAACGCATCGTGCACCACCAACTGCTTCGTGCCCATGGTCAAGGTGGTCGACGACGCCTTCCAGATCGTCAGCGGGCTCATGACGACGGTGCACGCGTACACGAACGACCAGAACCTGCTCGACCTGACCCACAGCGACCTGCGCCGGGCGCGCGCCGGGGCGGCCAACATCGTGCCCACCTCGACAGGCGCCGCCCGGGCCACCAGCCTGGTGCTGGCGGCAATGAAGGGGCGCCTCGACGGGGCCTCGCTGCGGGTGCCGCTACCGGTGGGCTCCATCACCGACTTCACCGCGGTGGTGCACGGAAACCCCGCGGTGGCCGACGTCAACGCTGCCTTCGCCGAGGCGGCGGCCAAGCCCCCGCTCGAACGCGTGCTCGACTACACGGAGGACCCCATCGTCTCGAGCGACATCGTCGGGTCGCCCGCCTCGTGCACCTTCGACGCCGGTCTGACCCTCGTCATGCCCATCAACGACGAGCTCTCGCTGGTCAAGGTGTTCGGTTGGTACGACAACGAGTGGGGCTACTCGAACCGGCTGGTCGACCTGGCCGTGCTGGTAGGGAGCTGAGCCGGTGGACCCACGCCTCGGCCTCCCGGTCCTCGACGACCTGCCGGACGTCGACGGGAAGCGCGTGCTGGTGCGGGTCGATTTCAACGTGCCCCTGCACATCGGTGTGCGCGGGCAGGCCACGGTGGCGGACGACTTCCGGATCAGGGCCGCCCTGCCGACGCTGCGCCGCCTGCAGGACGAGGGCGCCGAGGTGGTCGCCGCCTCCCACCTGGGCCGCCCGGGTGGCGCGCCCGACCCCCGCTGGGAGATGGACCCGGTCCGCCGCCGCCTCGAGGTGCTCTGCCCGGGCGTCGGACTTACCGAGAACCTGCGCTTCGACCCCGGCGAGAAGGCCAACGATCCGGCGTTCGTGCAGCAGTTGATCCAGGGGTACGACGGCTACGTCGACGAGGCCTTCGGGGCGGCCCACCGCCGGCACGCCTCGATCGTGGGGCCTCCGGAGTTCCTCCCCAGCGCGGCCGGACTGCGCTTCGCCCGAGAGGTCGACGTGCTGGGGGGCCTGCTGGACGCGCCGGCCCGGCCGTTCGTGGCCGTGGTCGGGGGGGCCAAGGTGGCCGACAAGCTCGGTGTGCTGAAGGTGCTGGCCACCAAGGTGGACACCCTCGTCGTCGGTGGCGGCATGGCCTTCACCTTCATGGCGGCCCGGGGCCAGCACGTGGGGAGCTCACTGCTCGACGAGTCGCACCTCGATGAGTGCCGGGCGCTGCTGGCGTCGGGGGCCCGCATCCTCCTGCCGAGCGACACCAGGGCGCTCGAGCCGGGCGGCACCTTCGGGGCGCCCAACGGGGGGCACGGGCCGCGGGGGAGCGTCAAGGTGATTGAGGGCGACCTGCCCGACGGCTGGACCGGGCTCGACATCGGGCCGGACTCGGCGGCCACCTTCGCCGAGGCGGTGGCCGACGCCGGCACCGTGCTGTGGAACGGGCCGCTGGGGGCCTTCGAGGACCGGCGCTTCGCCAAGGGGACCCAGGTGGTGGCCCAGGCCGTCGCCGACTGCCAGGGCTTCTCGGTGGTGGGCGGCGGCGACAGCGCGAGCGCGCTGGACGAGCTCGGGCTGACCGACCGCATCGGCTACCTGTCGACCGGCGGCGGGGCGTCCCTCTGCTTCATTGAGTCGGACGGGCATCTCCCGGGTATCGACGCCCTGCGCCTGGCACCCAACGCTCCCCGGGAGTGAGCACGCGTCGCCCGCTCGTCAGCGGGAACTGGAAGATGCACCACGACCACATCGAGGCGCTGCACACCGTGCGCGACCTCGGGTTGCGCCTGAAACCCGAGGACGTGGCGCGCATCGACGTGTCGGTGCACCCACCCTTCACCGACCTGCGCACCGTACAGACGCTGGTGGAGAAGGAACACATCCCGGTGGCGCTCGGCGCGCAGCACTGCTCGGACGAGGACGCCGGGGCCCGCACGGGCGAGGTCAGCCCGCGCTTCCTGGCCCGGATGGCGACCACCTACGTGATCGTCGGGCACTCGGAGCGCCGGACGCTCTTCGGCATGGACGACGCCACCGTGGCGGCCACGCTCCGGGCCGTCCTGCGGAACGGGATGACCCCGATCGTGTGCGTGGGCGAGACGGAGGAGCAGCACGACGCAGGGCAGATCGAGGGGGTGCTGGAGGAGCAGGTCGTGGCGGCGTTCACGGGGCTCCCGGCCGACGTGCTGGGATCCCTGGTGGTCGCCTACGAGCCCATCTGGGCCATCGGGACCGGGCGAGCGGCAACGGCCGTCGACGCCGAGGACGCCTGCGTCTTCATCCGCAGCCTGGTGGCAAAGCTGGGGGGAGATGAAGCCGGGGAGAGCGTGCGCATCCAGTACGGAGGCTCGGCGAACGGGGAGAACGCGGCGGATCTGATGTCCGAGCCGGACGTCGACGGGCTCCTGGTCGGCGGGGCCAGCCTGGACGCAGGGAGCTTCACTGACATCATCCGGGCCACGGCCGCCTGCTACCGTTCCTAGGCCGAGCAGGCGAACATCGCCGCGAGTTGGAGGCTCCTCCGTGTTGTTGGCAACCTTGTCCGTGGTTACCTGGGTGTACATCGTCATTGAGGCGATGGCCGCGCTCGGGTTGATCTTCCTGATTCTGATGCACAGCGGCAAGGGGGGAGGGCTGTCCGACATGTTCGGCGGCAGCGTGGGGTCAGCGGCGCAGGGCTCGACCGTGGTGGAGCGCAACCTCGACCGCATCACCGTCACGGTGGCCATCATCTTCGCCTTCGCCACCATCACCTTGGATCTCCGGCTGCAGTGAGGGGCCGGGGCCCTCGCCCCCGGCGCTGGCACGGCCTGGTCGGGATCCTCCTCGGCCTGGGGCTGCTCGCCTCCGCCTGCGGCGGGGGCGGGGGCGCCAGCACCACGGTCACGTACGTCGCGGTGGCGGGGGGAGCCATTTCGTTCGGCATGACCGCAGCGCCCACGGGCTGCAACCCCAACACGCCGATAGGCGACTCGCCGGGGACGCAGACGATCCTGGCCGCGGTGCTGCCCAGCCCCTTCGTGCCGGGCGCGGTCAGCGCCGACGGGACGCCCACGCCCAACTCGAACCTGATCACGGCCGCCGAGCCGATCAGCCTCAATCCCGAGACGATCGTCTACACCCTGAACCCGAAGGCGGTGTGGTCGGACGGGGTGCCGATCACGGCGGCGGACTTCAAGTACGCCTGGGAAGAGCAGCGGGGGGACCCCGAGACGTCGTCGCCCGACGTGACGAGCATTGCGGGCTACCGGGACATCGCGTCGGTGACGGGGTCCAACGGCGGCCACACGGTCACGGTCAAGTTCAAGAGCCCCTTCGCCGATTGGCGAGGCCTGTTCGACTACCTGGTGCCGGCACACGTGTTCGCGAAGATCGGGTGGAACCCCGTCTGCACAACGGTGGTCGCGAGCGCGGACCTTTCGGGCGGGCCGTTCAAGATCGGTTCGGTCTCGGCGTCGACGATCACGCTGATCCAGAACCCGAAGTGGTGGGGCACGCCGGCCAACGCGCGTTCCATCACGGTGCACATCGCATCCTCGACCCAGCAGCTGTCGCAGTGGATGAGCTCCGGCTACGTCCAGGTGGCGGAGCCGTCGACGGTGACGCCGGACTTCCTGACGCAGATGACCGGTTTGCCGGGGGCCTCCAGCGACGTGGGCACGTCGAACACCATGTTGCAGCTCGACATGGACAGCTCCATGGCGTCACCGATCGGGCCGGTCCTGCGGGAGGCCATGGCGTTGATCATCAACCGCCAGGACCTGGTGAACCAGCAGGCCAGCTGGGCCGTGCCGGGGCTCCAGGTGGCCGACAGCCACATTTACGTGCAGGGGCAGCCGAACTACATGCCCACGTCGACGTCCTCGGCCCCGACCACGACCATTCCCGTGCCGAAGTCGTCGACGTCGTCGACGGTGATCGGCGCGGGCGGGAGCGTGAACTTCCCGGTGACGCCGGTGCCGGACCAGGCGGCGGCGCTCATTCAGGCGGCGGGGTTGGTGCGGACGGGGGAGCCGGGCTACCCCTACTACCACTATGCCTTCGGGATCCCGTTCAACTTGCAGATGGTCTATGACGCGAGCGACCCGTGGGCCACGTCGACGGCACCCGTCATCCGCGACGAGCTCGCGGCGGCGGGGCTGAACGTCACGCTGAGCGCGGCCCCGAACGCTCAGGCGGCAGGAGAGGAGTTGGTGGCGGGGACGGCCCAGCTGTCCGTCGTGCCGGTGACGTTCAGCCCGTACCTCAGCCAGACCCTGGCCTGGTACACGATGCTCCTGGGACCGCCGGGGAAGAACGGCTCCCAGGACTGGACCGGCTTCTCCGACCCGGCATTCGACCAGCTGGTGCAGACGGCCGGGCAGCAGCTGAACCCGGACACCGCAGCCACCTTCTACGCGCGGGCCGACACCCAGTTGTGGGACAACATGGTGTCGTTGCCGCTGTTCGCCGAACCGGCGGCCCTGGCCTGGAGCCGCACCATCGGGGGCGTCAACCCGACGCCGCAGAGCAACAGCATTCTGTGGTTCGCCCAACTGTGGGCGGTGCGGGTGCCGCAGTCGACGAGCAACACGACACCATCGCTGCCCGGTCAATAGCTTCGCCCTAGCGGGCCGGCGGGGGCTCAGTGTCGGGTGATGAGGGCGCGCTACGATCTCCGCACGCCTGATGTCGAGGCGTTCGCCCGTCGGAGTGGCGGAATAGGCAGACGCGCCAGCTTGAGGGGCTGGTGCCCGCAAGGGCGTGGGGGTTCAAGTCCCCCCTCCGACACGATCAAAACCCGAGTCCTTCATCCCGACCTCCTGGTAGCGGACGTGCAGCGGCGGCACTCCTTGCACTTTCACGTCGAGGTAATGCGGTAACCCCGAAATTTCCTCGATGAATTCGTCGATCAGGACACGTCGCTCGACCTCCGTTGCGTAGGTGTGCAGATGATGCCCGCCCGTTCCGAACGTCTCGTCCATGCCCTGGGTGCCGATGAGGGCCCTCAGCGAGGCGAGATAGCCGGCGAGACCCGGGAACAGCTTCTCGATGGACGCCGATCGCCGGGTGAGGCGGTTGCTCAGTATCGAATGATGCCGCGGATGTTCACCCCGGCGTGCATGTCCTCATAGCCCTGAGCAATCTCGTCGAGGTCATACTCCCGCGTGATGAGTTCGTCGAGCTTTAGCTTGCCTTCGCGGTACATCTGAACCTGGCGAGGGATGTCAAAGGTCGCGTTGGAAGCTCCATAGAGTGAACCTTGGATCCTCTTCTGGAACAGCGTCAGGATCGCGGGCGATACGGGGATTCCGATCTCCGTCATTGGAGCGACGCCCGTCACGACCACGATGCCGGCCTTCCGGATTGCATCGAAGGCTTGTGCGATGTGCTCACCGTGGACAACGCCGATTGTGACGATCGCACTGTCCGCGCCTTGGCCGTTGGTGACGCTCTTAGCGAACGCATCGGCCTCGGAGATATCTGCGAAGGCGTTCGTGGCGCCGAGCTTCA
>DATNLP010000377.1:0-6074 GCA_035602795.1 Acidimicrobiales bacterium
CCGCCGCCAGCAACGTGCCCGGCGCCACCTCGGCCATCTCGTCGCACCAGAAGCAGGTCATGGCCGTCAGCACCCGACCCTTGTCGGCGATGGGCTCGGCCATGATCACGTCGAACGCGCTCACCCGGTCCGACGCCACCATGACGAGGCGCTCCCCTCCGGCGTCGTAGAGCTCGCGCACCTTGCCCGAGTGGATGCGGGGCAGGTCGAGGGTCACAGCGCCTCGAGCGCGGCCGCCAGGCGGTCGGTGTGGCGCAGGGTGCGGGAAAGATCGAAGGCGGCGCCGAGCTCCTCGGCCGACAGGGTCACCTCGGGGTCGGCCTCCAGCACGGCGCGCAGGGGGCGCCGTGCGCTCCAGGCCTCGCGGGCGTCGCGCTGGACGATGCGGTAGGCCTGGTCGCGGCTCAGGCCGCCCGAGACGAGGGCCAGCAGGACCGATTGCGAGAAGACCAGGCCGAGGGACCCGTTGGTCAGGTTGTCCAGCGCCCGCTCGGGGTGCACGACGAGCCCCGACGCCAGCCCGGTCGCCTTGCGCAGCAGGTAGCAGGCCAGCAGGGAGGCGTCGGGCAGCGCCACCCGCTCGACGGAGCTGTGCGAGATGTCGCGCTCGTGCCACAGCGCCACGTCCTCCAGCCCGGCGCCCAGGTAGCCCCGAAGCAGGCGGGCCAGCCCGCACAGGCGCTCGGAGAGGACCGGATTGCGCTTGTGCGGCATGGACGAGCTGCCCTTCTGGCCGGCGCCGAAGGGCTCCTCCACCTCGCCCAGCTCGCTCCGGGCCAGGTGCCGGACCTCGGTGCACATGAGCTCGACGGTCGTCCCGACCGCCGCGCAGGCGTAGAGGTACTCGGCGTGGCGGTCCCGGGCGACGACCTGGGTGGCCGGCACCGGCACCAGGCCGAGCGCGGCGCACACCCGGGCCTCCACCTCGGGATCGACGTTGGAGTAGGTGCCGACGGCGCCCGAGAGCTTGCCCACGGCCACCGCGGCGCGGGCCGCCCGCAGGCGGCGGCGGTCGCGGTCGGCCTGCAGGGCCCACAGGGCGAACTTGGCGCCGAACGTCGTGGGCTCGGCGTGCATGCCGTGGGTACGGCCGGCGACCGGCACGTCGAGGAGCTCGAGCGCCCGTGCCTTGAGGGCGGCGACGAAGGCGTCCAGGTCGGCCAGCAGCAGGTCGGCCGCCCGGGCCAGCGTGGCGGACAGCGCCGTGTCCACGACGTCGGACGACGTCAGCCCGTAGTGGATCCACGAGCCCGCCGGGGCACCGATGCGGTCCTGCACGACGTCGACGAAGGCGGCCACGTCGTGGTCGGTCACCTTCTCGCGCTCGAGCACCTCGGCCACGAACGCGTCGTCCACCGTGGGCGCCTTGGCCAGGCAGGTGGCGGCGTCATCCGCCGGGACGACGCCCAGCGCAGCCTGGGCCTCGGTGGCCAGGAGCTCGACCTCGAGCCAGAGCGAGAAGCGGGCGGTGTCGCTGAAGAATGCGGCCATGTCGGCCGGCGCGTAGCGCGGAATCACGACACGTCCTCGCGCACCGGCTCCGAGTCCGCCGCCGCCCGCGCGATGTCATGGCGCAGCTGCATGCCCTCCCAGTCGACGGGCGCCGCCGCCTCGTACGCGTTGGCCCGCGCCGCGGCCAGGGTCGGCGCGACCGCCGTCACGCAGAGGACGCGTCCGCCGGCGGTGTGGAACCCGCCGCCAGGCTCGTGGCGGTGCGTGCCGGCGTGGAAGACGGTGGCGCCCTCCACCGATGCCGTGGAGCGGCCATCGGGCTGCAGGCCCTCGATGGGGTCGCCCAGGCGCGGGTGGTCGGGATAGCCGGCCGACGCCAGCACGACGCACACGGCCGCCTGGTCCGAGAAGGCCGGCGGGGCCACCTCGTCGAGGTGCCCCTCGGCCACGGCCAGGAAGAGCTCGGCCGCGTCCGACGTCAGGAGGGGGAGCACGACCTGGGTCTCGGGATCGCCGAAGCGCACGTTGTACTCAATGACCTTGGGCCCCTCGGTCGTGAGCATCAGCCCGGCGTAGAGCACGCCGCGGTAGTCGATGCCACGCCGGGTCAGCTCGGCCACCAGCGGCCGCACGCAGGACTCCATGATGTCCTCGACCGCCGACGCGTCGACGCGGGGCATCGGCGCGTACGCCCCCATGCCGCCCGTGTTGGGCCCCTCGTCACCGTCGCGTATCCGCTTGAAGTCCTGGGCCGGCAGCAGGGGCACGGCCCGCACCCCGTCGCACAGCACCAGCAGCGAGCACTCCTCCCCGGCCAGGCCCTCCTCTATGACGACGTTGCGACCGGCGTCGCCGAACGCGGCGCCGGACAGCTTGGCCGTGACGTCCTCCTTGGCCTCCCCGAGCGTCCGGGCCACCAGGACCCCCTTGCCGGCGGCCGGCCCGTCCGTCTTTATCACCCACGGCCCCGGCAGCGTCTCGAGGTAGGCCGCCGCGTCCGCGGCCTGCAACGCGTCGAAGGTGGCGAAGCGCGCCGTCGGCACGCCCGCCGCGCCCAGCACCTCCTTCATGAAGGCCTTGGACCCCTCGAGCAGGGCGCCGTCGGCTCCGGGCCCCAGCACCGCCCGGCCCGTGGCCCGCAGGCGGTCGGCCAGCCCTGCCACCAGGGGGGCCTCGGGACCGACCACGTAGAGGTCGGCCTCCACCTCCTCGACCGGGCTGTCGGTCACCGTGATCGGCGGCGCCATGCCCGGGTTGCCGGGCGTCACCACGACGTCGGCCGTGCGCGCCAACACGTAGGCGAGCGCGTGCTCGCGCCCTCCACTGCCGACGACGCAGACCCTCACGCGGTGGCGAAGGAGACGGTCTGCTCGCGCCCGGGGCCGACGCCGACAAGTCCGACGGGGACGCCGATCTGATCGGACAGGAACGCGATGTAGTCGCGGGCCGCGGCCGGCAGGTCGGCCGGCGAGGTGGCCGCCGTGAGGTCGGTGCGCCAGCCCGGCAGCTCCTCGTAGACGGGCACCGCCTTGTGGAACGTCGACTGGTGGTAGGGCAGGTGGGTGTAGCGGATGCCGTCGGCCTCGTAGGCCACGCACACCTTGACCGTCTCGAAGGTGTCGAGGACGTCGAGCTTGGTCAACGCCACCTCGGTCATGGAGTTGAGGCGGACGGCCTGACGCAGCATGACCGCGTCGAACCAGCCGCAGCGGCGCTTGCGTCCGGTGTTGGTGCCGTACTCGTGGCCCCGCTCGCACAGCAGCTCGCCCACGTCGTTCTCCTGCTCGGTCGGGAAGGGGCCGGCACCGACCCGGGTGACGTACGCCTTGGCGATGCCGATCACCCGCTCGATGTCCCGTGGCCCCAGCCCGCTGCCGGTGCAGGCCCCGCCGGCCACCGGGTTGGACGAGGTGACGAACGGGTAGGTGCCGTGGTCGAGGTCGAGAAAGGTGGCCTGAGCCCCCTCCAGGAGGACCTGGCGGCCCTTGTCCATGGCGTCGTGCACCATGCCGACGGTGTCGCCCACCATGGGCTCTATCCGCGGGGCGTACTCGCCCAGGTAGTGGTCGGCGATCTCCGAGGCCGACAGCGGCAACCGGTTGTAGACCTTGGCGAGGACGGCGTTCTTCTCCTTCAGGGCCACGTCGAGCTTCTGGCGGAAGATCTTGGGGTCGAAGAGGTCCTGGACGCGCAGCCCGACCCGGGTCGCCTTGTCGGCGTAGGCCGGCCCGATGCCGCGCTTGGTGGTCCCCAGCGCGTTCTTGCCGAGGAAGCGCTCGGTCACCCGGTCCAGCTCCTGGTGGTAGGGCATGATCAGGTGGGCGTTGCCGCTCACCACCAGGCGGCTGGTGTCGACGCCGCGCGAGGACAGGCTGTCGAGCTCCTCGAGCAGAACGGCCGGGTCGACGACCACGCCGTTGCCGATGACCGGGGTGATGTGGTCGTAGAGGATGCCGCTCGGGACCAGTTGCAGGGCATAGGCCTCGCCGTTGACCACGATGCGGTGGCCGGCGTTGTGGCCGCCCTGGTAGCGCACGACCATGTGCATCCCCGAGGCGATCCGGTCGGTGAGCTTCCCCTTGCCCTCGTCGCCCCACTGGGTTCCGACCACCACGGTTGCGGGCACGCGTCTTCTCCGTTCGCTCGTCGCTTCGGATTACGCACCAGTGTACCGCCCCAAATGGGGCGACAAAGCTGGGGCCGTTTAGTCCCCACCACCCCCGGGGTATCCCTCTCAGTGCGCTGCCGGCGGGCTGCAGAGAGGCAAGGGGTGGGCGATGGCGTACGACCTGGACCGGGTGCGGGTGGCCTTCGTGGTGGCCAACCGGGGGATCGAGGAGGCGGAGTTGGTCCGGCCTTGGCACGCCGTCGTCGATGCCGGAGGGGAGGCCGAGCTGTTGGCGCCGGAGCAGGGACTGGCCCAGATGGTGCGCCGCGGCACCCCGGTCACCCGCTTCCCGGTGGACCGGGCGACCGACGACGCCCGGGCCGCCGACTACGACGCCGCCGTGCTGCCGGGCGGCGTGGCCAATGCCGACGAGCTGCGCACCGACGCCGCCGCCGTGGACTTCCTCATGGCCATGTTCGAGGCGGGCAAGCTGGTGGCCGCCGTGTCGCACGGCGTGTCACCGCTCATCGACGGCGACCTGGTGTCCGGCCGCACCGTCACCTCGTGGCCCAGCCTGCAGACCGACCTGCGCAACGCCCGCGCCGTCTGGGTCGACCGCGACGTCGTCGTCTGCCGCCGGGGGATCAACACCCTCGTCACCAGCCGGCGGCCCGAGGACCTCGGCACCTTCTGCCGGCATTTGACGGAGGAGCTGGCGCCTCCGGGTGGCGCCGGAGTCGACCGTCGCCGGGTGATGGCCTGACGGCTGCGGCACCCCGCCGCAGGACGTCGGGCACGTCGTCCCTCCGGCCACGGGCCCGAGGGGAGTGGGCCGCGGGCCGGAGGAACGACAGACTCAGCGACTTACGAGTAGATCTGGACCTCGGAGATGTTCATGTTGGACGGGCTCGGTGTGCTGGACGAGAGGGCCGTGTGCCAGCCCGAAGTCGCCGACGAGGCGACCTGGAGCTCGATGAGCAGGTAGTAGGCCTGGGACGAGATGCTGCTGCTGTTGACCTGGTACACCTGCTGGCCGTTGAAGTAGGCCGTGACCGACTGGCCCGGGATGTAGCGGAAGCCGTAGGTGTTGTAGCCGGCGGTGATGTTGGTGCCGCCGGGGGTGGACCACACCTCCTGCTGCTGGCCCGAGCCGAGGAAGAGGTCGGAGTGGCCCGACTCGTTGGGGTTCGATCCCTTCCAGCCGCCCTCGAGGCCGTCGAACTCCTGGGCCGAGCTCGACGGCAGGAACCACAGCGCCGGCCACATGCCGTCGGAGGTGTCGGGCATCTGGGCGCTGATCTGGACGTACCACCCCGTGGAGGGCAGCGTGAACTTGGACGTCACGGCGCCCGAGACCCAGCTGAACTTGCCGTAGCCGGCGTCGGACGAATTGGTCTGGCGGGCCGAAAGCGTCAGGCCGTTGTCGACGGTGTCCTGCGACGGTGCCCAGTAGGCCGCCTGGTTGGACCCGGCCGACGAATCGCCGCTCGGCAGGTTCTCGTCGTTCCAGTTGGCTCCCGGGGCGACTTCGGTATTCCAGTTCGAGCCGTTCACCGACCCACCCGAGAAGGTGTCGTCGAAGGTCATCTGGGCGGCCGAATAGCCGGCGGGCGGCGTCATCACACTGTGGGCCAGAGATGAGCTCAGGATCGACAGCGCGGAGCCGACGACGGGCTTGACGAGCGACATGCCCGGGGCAGCGAAGGGGACGGCGTCACCGTGGGCGTAGACGGCGCCGTTGATGGCCGCTTCCCAGTACCCCTTCCCGTCCGTGGTGGCCGTGATGGCCGACACCGGGGCGAGGGTCAGCGCCGGGGTGGAGCCGTAGAAGGCGGCGTCGCCGAAGGAGAAGATGCCTCCGTCGGTGGCCGCCATCCAGTAGCCGCCGCCGTCGGCGGTGGCCGCCATGCCGACCACGGGCTTGTTGAGCACCGTGCCGCCGGTCGACCCGTAGTAGTGAGCGCCACCGAAACTGAAGATGCCCCCATCGGAGGCTGCCAGCCAGTAGGCGGGC